>NZ_CDRNDK010000007.1:0-42526 GCF_977012225.1 Planomonospora algeriensis
CCGGCCCCGGCCACAGGCCGAGCCCGCCGCAGAATCCCCTGCCGAATCCCCCCGTCGGCCCCCCCCGTCGAACCCGGTCCCGCCGCGGAGCCTCCTGCCGGGCCCGGTCCCGCGCGGGCGGAGGGAGCGGAGCGGCCGAGGCGCAGGGCATCGGCCAGGCACGCCAGCGTCCGGGCGATCAGACCGCCGGGGGCGCTCCCGAAGAAGGAAGGCCCGCCCGAGGGAGGATCCCCGGAAGGCCCGTCCACAGGTGGGCCGTCCGGCGGGGATCCGTCCACAGGCGGGAGCGGCGGGCCTCCGGCGAAGGGCGGACCGGGGGAGACTTCCACCACGGACCCGGGCGGCGGTGAGGAGGAGTCATGACGCAGGCGGTGCCGTCCTACCTGTCGCCGACCGGGCAGGAGGTCGTCTTCCTCCTCCTGGGAGTGCTGGCCGTCGGTTCGGCGCTGCTGGTCGTGACCACTCGGCAGCTCGTCCACGCCGCGCTCTGGCTGGTCGTCTGCTTCGGCGCGCTCGCCGGGTGCTATCTGGTCCTGACGGCCGAGTTCGTGGCGTGGGTCCAGGTGCTGATCTACGTCGGGGCCGTCGTCGTCCTGCTCCTGTTCGGCATCATGCTCACCCGCGCCCCGATCGGGAGGGCCGCCGACCTCGACAGCGGCAACAGGGTCGCCGCCGCGGTCGTCGCCCTCGCGACCGCCGCCGTCCTGGTCACCGTGGTCGTCGACGGCTTCCACACGGCCTACGCCCCTCTGGAGCCGGGCCGCGGTTCGGCGGATGAGCTCGGCTCCAGCATCTTCCGCACCTGGGTGCTCCCCTTCGAGGCGCTCTCGGTCCTGCTGCTGGCCGCGCTGATCGGAGCCATCGTCATCTCCCGCACCGACATCCACGGGAGGCGGTGACGTGCACATCGTCTATCCGGCGGTCGTCTCGGCGCTGCTGTTCTCCATCGGTGTGTACGGCGTGCTCGCCCGCCGCAACACCATCCTCGTCCTGATGTCCGTCGAGCTCATGCTCAACGCGGTCAACCTCAACCTGGTCGCCTTCGACGTCTGGCTGCGCGACCGGCTCCACGGCGGCCAGGTCCTCACGCTCTTCGTCATCGTGATCGCCGCCGCCGAGGTCGGCCTCGGCCTCGCGATCATCCTCGCGCTCTACCGCAACCGCCGGACCGTCGACCTCGACCGCCTGCGCGCCCTGGCCGAACCCGGCGCCCCCGTTCCGGACGGCGCCTCCGGTCCGGACGGTCCCGGCAGCGATGCCTCCGGTCCGGGCGGTCCCGAACCCGGCGCCCCCGGTTCAGACGGTCCCGAACCCGGCGCCCCCGCGCCGGGAGCTCCCGCCGGGGCGTCCCGCTTCGAAGCCCTCACGACCCTCACGACCGCGTCCGGTGCCCCGGCACCGGACCGTGACGGCATCGGCGAGGATCCCGGGACGGTGACGCCGTGATCGCCCTCGCCGCCCTCGCCGTCGCCCTGCCGTTCCTGTCCGCGGTCGTGGCGCTGCTGGGATCGCGCTGGCCGGGGCACGCCCGGGGCGGACCCGCCGACACGGCCGCGAACCGCCGGGCCGCCTGGATCGCCGTCGTCCCCACCGCCGCCTCCACCGCCCTCACGGCCTGGCTGGCCTACACCCACTGGACGCGGTTCGGCGACGAGGGGGGAGCGCCGTTCCCGTTCGCGGACGCATCCGACGTCCCCTCCGTCACCGGGACGCTCACCGTCGTGGAGACGGGCTCGGTGCCGATCTCCCTCGGCCTCCAGCTCGACGGCCTGTCCACGGCCATCGCGGTCCTGGTCACCGTCGTCGCGCTCACCGTGCAGGTCTACTCGATCGGCTATCTGCGCGGCGACCGCCGCTACCCGTCCTACAGCGCGTTCATCAGCCTGTTCACCGCCGCGATGCTGCTGGTCGTCTACGCCGCCGACCTCCTCGTCCTCTACGTGGGCTGGGAGGTCATGGGCCTCTGCTCCTACCTGCTGATCGGCCACTGGTGGGAGGACCGCGCCAACTCCCGGGCGGCGGTCAAGGCGTTCCTGGTCACCCGCGTAGGCGACGTCGGCTTCCTGTTCGGCGTCTTCGTGCTCGGCACGGCCGCCGGCAGTTTCAGGATCGACGACGTCCTCGCCGCGGCCATGAACATCTCGCCCGTCGATGCGGGGGGCACGGGCACGGCGATGCCCGTCAGCACGCTGACCATCGCGACGATGCTGATCCTCGCGGGAGTGGCGGGCAAGAGCGCCCAGGCCCCGCTGCACACCTGGCTTCCCGACGCGATGGCCGGTCCGACTCCCATCAGCGCCCTCATCCACGCGGCCACCATGGTCGCCGCCGGGATCTTCGTCGTCGTCCGGCTGCACACGCTCTTCGTCCTCGCGGACCTCACCCTGAACGTCCTCGCCGTCCTGGCCGCCCTCGGCATGCTCGGCGCCGCCCTCGCGGCCCTCGCCCAGGACGACCTCAAACGGGTCCTGGCCTACTCCACGATCAGCCAGCTCGCCTACATGGCGGCGGCGCTGGCCGCGGATTCCGACGAAGCCGCGGTCTTCCACCTGATCACCCACGGCGCCTTCAAGGCCCTGCTCTTCCTCTGCGCGGGAGCGGTCATCCACGCGGTCGGCTCCAACCTGATGAGCGCGATGGGCGGCCTGCGCCGGGAACTGCCCGTCACCTTCGCGGCGATGACGATCGGCTTCGCGGCCCTGGTAGGCCTCCCGCCGACCAGCGGCTTCTTCAGCAAGGACGAGGTCCTGGTCGCCGTCGAGCGGGCCGTCTCGCACGGGCCGCTCACCGACGCCGCCGCCCTGCTGCTGTACGGCAGCGCCCTGGCCACGGTCGCGGTGACCGGCGCCTACGCCACCCGCGCCTGGCTGCGCACCTTCTTCGGGGAGCGTCCCGCGGTCGCCCTTCCCGAGCCGGCTCCCGGCACGGCCCACGTGATCGACGTCCACGAGGCTCCGGCCACCATGCGCCGGCCGATCCTGGTGCTCGCGGTGCCCGCCCTCCTGCTGGGCTTCGCCGGTACCGCCGGCGTGCACTGGGGCACCGCCGCGCTGAGCGTCGCGGTGGCGCTGCTGGGCGCCGGGGCGGTCTACGCGATGTGGCGCAGCGACCCGCGGGCCGACCCCGCCCGCCTGCTCGGCCCCTTCCGGGTCCCCTGCGAGCGGGCCTTCTCCATCGACTCCGCCTACCGGGCGCTGTTCGTCCGCCCGGTCCTCGCCCTCGCCGGACTGGTCGTCCGCACCGACGACCGGGCGGTGGACGGCGCGGTGCGCGGTTCCGGCCGGGCGACCCTCGGACTGTCGGGCCTGATGCGGTCGGCGCAGAACGGCAACCTGCAGCTCTACCTGACGGGCCTGCTCGCGGGCGTGCTGCTCATCGCGGTCGGGGCGGTGGTGTTCGGATGAGTTCCCTCCTGGCACAGGAGACCGGCGCGGCGGGGCTGCTCCCGGTCCACAGGGTATGTCCGCTCCCGACTCCCCGGGCGGGGCTGCTCCCGATTCGCCGGGTATGCCCGCTCCCGACTCCCCGGGCGGGGCTGCTCCCGATTCGCCAGGTATGTCCGCTCCCGATCCGCCGGGAGGCGGTGTGCCGATGAGCTGGGTGCCGATCGCGCTTCTCGCGGTGCCGCTGGCCGGGGCCGCCGCGCTGCTGGCGCCGCTCCCGGCGGACGCGGCGGCCAGGGGACGGCTGCTGAGGCTACACGGGCTGACCGTCTCCGGGATCACGTTCCTGCTGGCGGTGATGCTGGCGGCCGGGTTCGACCACACCGACCCCGCACGCGTGCAGTTCACGACCGACCTCGCCTGGATCCCCGGGCTGGACCTCCGTTTCCACCTCGGCGTCGACGGGATCTCGCTCCCGCTGGTCGTGCTGACCGCGCTGCTGACCTTCCTGTGCTTCGTCTACCTGTGCTGGGGCCGCTCCGACGGCCCCGGGCAGCTGCTGCGGCCCCGGCCGGGCGGCAACCGCCCCCGGGCCCTGGTGTTCACCCTGCTGGTCCTCGAAGTCGGCATGATCGGCACGTTCCTCGCGCTCGACCTGCTGCTCTTCTTCGTCTTCTTCGAGATCGTCCTCATCCCGATGTACTTCGTGATCGCCGTCTGGGGCGCGGCCGGCGCGCGGCGGCGACCAAGTTCATCCTCTACACGCTGCTCGGCTCGGTCGTGCTCCTCGTCGGCCTGCTGCTCGTCTGGGCGCAGACCGGCACTCTGGACATGGTCGCCCTCGCCGGGGCGCAGGGCACCGGGATGTCCCGGGCCGTGCAGATCATCGCCTTCCTGGCGATCGGCGCCGGGCTAGCGGTCAAGACTCCGATGTGGCCGCTGCACACCTGGTTGCCGGACGCCCACACCGAGGCGCCCACGGTCGGTTCCGTGCTGCTCGCCGGCGTGCTGCTCAAGATGGGCACCTACGGCTTCGCCCGCATCGCGATCCCGGTCCTGCCCGACGGCGCCGCCGCCGTCGCCCCCTGGCTCGGCGCACTCGCGGTGGTCGGCATCGTCTACGGCTCGCTCGCGTGCCTGGCCCAGCGCGACCTCAAGCGGATGATCGCCTACTCCTCGATCGGCCACATGGGCTTCGTGCTGCTCGGCTTCGCCACGCTCACCCCGGTCGGGGTCAACGCCGCCCTGTTCGGCAACATCGCGCACGGCCTGATCACCGGCCTGCTGTTCTTCGTCGCCGGAGCGGTCAAGGAGCGGTACGGCACCGCCGACATGCCCACGCTCGGCGGAGGCCTGCTGCTACGGCTGCCGCATCTCGGATCCGTGCTGACCTTCGCCTGCGTCGCCTCCCTCGGACTGCCCGGCCTGGCAGGCTTCTGGGGGGAGATGCTCGCCCTGCTCGGCGCCTTCGAGCCCGCTCCCGGCCTGTCCCGCCCGCTCTTCCTGACCTTCATGGCCGTCGGCGGCCTCGGCACCGTGCTCACCGCCGCCTACTTCCTGATGATGCTCTCGCGCGTCACGCACGGCCGCCCCACCGAGACCGTCCACGCCCCGGTGCTGGCCGGCCCCGGCGGGAGCACGGGTGGAGGCATCACTCTCAGCGAGGGCACCGGTGGAGGCACCGGTCCCGGCGGAAGCACCGATGAGGGCCCCGGCCCCGGAGACGGCGGTGGTGGCGGAGGGGGGATCCGGGACGTCAGGGCCTACGAGGTGGCCGCCTGGACACCCCTGATCGGACTGATCCTGCTGTTCGGCCTCTGGCCGAAGGCCCTGCTGCTCATCACCGACCCGGTGGTCCGGACCTTCGTGGGGCCCGTGATCCAGTCGATCGACCACTACGCGATCGCGCCGCCGCTGATCCTCGCGCTGACCGCGGGGCTCGTCCTGCTCCTGGACGCCTTCCTGCCCCGCAGGCCGTACTCCCGGCCGCTGCTGGGCGCGGTGACGATGGCCGGGGTGCTCGGGGCGCTGGGCGTGGTCGTGACGCAGGCCCTGCGCACCGGTGCCCCCCTGCGGACCTTCTGCGTGCCCGAAGGCCTGGCCGGGCCCTCCCAGAGCGGGCTCATCCCGTCCGGGCCGGTGGGCGGCGGATCCCCGGTGGGGGACATGCCCGCCGTCGCCGGGGGCCCCTCCTGCTCGTTCGTGGTGGACGGCTTCACGCTCGTCTTCGCGGGACTCGCGCTGGCGGCCGGGGTCGTGGTGGTGCTGCTGTCGATGGCGGAGATCTCTTCCGGAACCGACGTCCCCGCCGGGGAGTGGCACTTCCTGCTGCTCTGCGTGCTGACCGGCGCGGTGGCCCTGCCCGCGGCCCGCGACCTGGTCATGCTGGTGGTCGCCCTGGAGCTGGTGTCCCTGCCGGTCTTCGCGCTCACGGCGCTGAGACGCTACGACGGCCGCGCCTCGGAGGCCGCGGTCAAGCTCTTCCTGGTCTCGGTGGTCTCCACGGCGGTGATGCTCTTCGGGGTCTCCCTGCTCTATGGCGTGACCGGGACCGTCCACCTCGACCGGATGGCGCACGCCCTGCGGCGGTACACGCCGTGGTCCGGCGCGGCTCCCGCTCCGGTGGAGGAGAACGGGCAGGCCTACGCCTCCTCGCTGCAGATCTTCTATGACCTGCCGCCCGTGCTCACCGTGGCCATGGTGCTGGTCCTGGCGGGATTCGCCTTCAAGGTCGCGGCGGTGCCGTTCCACGCGTGGGCCGCGGACGTCTACCAGGGGGCGCCGGTCCCGGTCGCCGCACTGCTCTCGGTGATCTCCAAGGCCGCGGGGTTCGCGGGCCTGATCCTCATCCTGGTCGCGGCCCTGCCCGCCCAGGCGGCGGTCTGGGCTCCGATCATCGCGATCGTGGCGGCGCTGACCATGACCGCCGGGAACCTCCTGGCCCTCCGGCAGCGCCACGCGGTCCGCCTGCTCGCCTGGTCGTCCGTGGCCCAGTCCGGCTACATCCTCGCCCCCCTCGGCGTCCAGACCCGCGAGGCGGCGAACGCCTCGATCGCCTACCTGGTGTTCTACGCCGCGATGAACCTGGGGGCGTTCGCCGTGGTCATGCTCGTGTCGAGGCGGGACGGGCAGGAGGGGATCGACGGCTACCGGGGACTGGCCTTCCGCAGTCCCGTGGCGGGCCTGTCGCTGGTGTTCTTCCTGATCTGCCTGGCCGGACTGCCGCCGGGCCTGGCCGGGCTGTTCGCCAAGATCGTGGTTTTCCGGGAGATCGTCGACGGCGGCGGGGCATGGCTGGTCGCCGTGATGGCGGTCAACACCGTGATCGGCCTCTACTACTACGTCACCTGGGCCGCGCGGATCCTCACCCCGGCCGCGGCCCGAGTGCCGGCCGCCGACGGGACCGGCACGACCACCGAGCCGCCGGGTGCCGCCACCAGAACGTCTGGCGCCGAGCGGGCCCCCGATGCCGTCTCCGGGACGCCGGATGAGAATCGGGCGGCGTCCGATGAGACCGGTGGGGCGCCCGGCTCGCGTGCCGGATGGCTGCCCGTGGGCGTGGCGATCGTCCTGTCCGGCATCGCCGCGGTGGCCTTCTCGGCGGCCCCGCAGGCGGTGCTCGACCTGGTGCCGGGGTTCCTGCTCGCCTCGCGCTGAGCGTTCCGGGGAACGCTCGGCCAGGCCGGAGACGTTGTCACTGCAGAACCAGCATCAACGTCACTGTAGGAACCAGCGTCAACCGGGCGGGAGATGTCGTGCGGCACAACGGTCTGCGCACCGCGATCCTTCTGGGCGCGCTGTCCGCGGTGATCATCGCGGTGGGGGCGTGGCTGGGAGGCGGCGTCGGCGTACAGATCGCGGTCGTGATCGCCCTGCTGGGCAACGGCGTCTCCTACTTCCTCTCCGACCGGATCGCGCTGTCCGCGATGCGTGCCCGGCCGGTGGGAGAGGTCGAGCAGCCGGTCCTCTACCGGATCGTGCGCGAGCTCTCCACCGAGGCCCGCCAGCCCATGCCGCGGCTCTACGTCTCTCCGACCATGCAGCCCAACGCCTTCGCCACCGGACGCAACCCGCGCAACGCCGCGGTCTGCGTCACCTACGGCATCACCCGGCTCCTCGACGAACGGGAGCTGCGCGGGGTCATCGGCCACGAGCTGTCGCACGTCTACAACCGGGACATCCTGATCTCCTCGGTGGCCGGAGCACTCGCCACGATGATCACCTACCTCGGCTACGTCGGCATGTTCTTCGGCGGCGGGGACGACGACGAGGGGCCGGGTTTCCTCGGCGCGCTGCTGATGATGGTGCTCGGCCCGGTGGCGGCCGGCATGATCCAGATGGCGATCTCCCGCTCCCGGGAGTACCAGGCGGACGAGTCGGCGCCCGGCTGACCGGTGACCCGCTGGCACTCGCCTCGGCGCTGCGGAAGATCGAGATGGGTGCGAGGGAGCTCCCGCTCCCGGAGAACGGCCGCCTCGCCTCGACCTCGCACCTCATGATCGCCAATCCCTTCCGGGGTGCGGGGATCGGCCGGATGTTCTCCACCCACCCGCCCACCGCCGAACGGGTCGCCCGCCTGGAGCGCATGGCCGGTTACCGCCGCTGAGCTCCGTACCGGGAGCCCTAGGAGTGCAGGACGGCCGGGTCGGTCTCCTCCGGTGAGAGTCCGGGGATGCCGTCGATGCTCTCGCGGTTGTTCTTGGCCCGGTAGGCGCGTTTGGCCTTGGTGTCCTTGCGCTGGGCCCATTCGTCCAGCAGCGTGCGGTCCTGGTCGTAGGACATGAAGGGGACGGAGAAACCGCAGGAGTCGGCGATGCGGTCGCAGTCGACGACGATGACCGATCTCACGCCCGGATGCGGGCCGAACCTCGCGAGCAGTTCGGAGAAGCCGGGGTCCTCCGGCACGACGACGCGGCCCGTGCCGTACAGGCGCACGATGTTGGGCGGGCCCGAGAAGGCGCAGAACATGATCGTGATGCGACCGTTCTGGCGGAGGTGGGCGATGGTCTCCACGCCGCTGCCGTCGAGATCGAGGTAGGCGACCGTGGTGTCGTCGATGACGGTGAAGGTGTCGGAGTATCCCTTGGGGGAGACGTTGACGTGGCCGCCCTGCTCAGGAGCGGTGGCGACGAAGTAGACCGGCTGCGCTCCGATGAACGCGCGCAGCCGGTCGTCGATTCTGTCGTGGATTTTCCCCATGAAAGGGAAGATAACCGAGCTCACCCGCCCGGCAACCACCACGTCCAGAGACCGGACTCGATCTTGAAGGAGTCCGGCCTGCGGGCGTGCCGGTCCCCGCGCCGACCGTCCCCGCACGGCGGAGGTGATGTCGGCATTGTCGCCGGATGACAGTCCGGCGGCCGGAGTTTGACTCCGGGGCGGCTATTAAGTGTGACACGCATCACACACAATTGCCGATCATGTCTGATGTCGGGGGCCGTCGAAAGGATCGGGGATGGCTGTCTCCCGCACCGCTCTCCGCAGGCGCCTGCGTCGGCTGGCCGCGTCGGTGAGCACCGCCGCCGTCACCCTCGCCGGCACGAACGCGGCCTGGGGCACGGCACGCACCGAGCCGCTGCGAGACGTGCTGCTGGTCGGCAACGCCCAGGCGGGCACGGTCAGCTTCATTGACGGCCGCACCTTCCAGAACCTGGGCTCGCTCGACGCGATTCCCGACCTGCAGGAGCGGCTCGCGGCGATGAACCCCGTGGAGAGGGCCGGATACGAGGCGGTCAACGCCGCGCAGGGCTACCGGAAGTTCGTCGACGACATGGCGCTCTCCCCGGACGGCCGGACGCTCTACGTCTCCCGCGGCAACCTCGCCGACGTGGTCGCCTTCGACGTCAAGGCCCGCAGGATCCTGTGGCGCCACAAGATCGAAGGGTTCAAGGCCGACCACGCCGCGCTCTCCCCGGACGGCACCGAGTTCGTCGTCTCCGCGCTGACCGCCGCCAAGGCGGTGGTCCTGGACACGGCCGACGGGCGGCCCGTCGCCTCCTTCCCGACCGGGACCTATCCGCACGGCAACGACTACTCCCCGGACGGGACGCTGCTGTACAACCAGAGCATCGGCATCACCTCGCTGCCCAGGGCGATGAACCTCCTCAAAGGGGACAAGCGGGTGACGGTGGTCGACGCCCGGACGCACCGGGTCCTGCGGACCCACCGATTCGCCTACGGTGTGAGGCCCTCGGTGTTCACCGCCGACAACAGGTACATGTACGCCCAGCTGTCCTACCTCAACGGGTTCATCGAGTACGACCTGAACACCGGCAGGACCGTCCGCACGGTCACCATGCCGTTCAGCGACAGGGCCCGGTCCATGTCCCCGGACGCCTACCCGCAGAACTCCGCCCACCACGGCATGGCGCTCTCCGGGGACGAGCGGAAGCTCTGCATGGCGGGCACGATCGACGACTACGTGGCGATCGTCGACCGGCCCTCGCTCTCCGTCGCCGGATATCGCCACTACACCGCCGACAGCCTGCCGTACTGGACCGCCACCAGCGTGGACGGCCGGCACTGCTTCGTCTCCCTCAGCAACCAGGACGTCGTCTCCGTGATCGACTACGCCACCGCCGAGGAGGTCGCACGTGTCCCGGTGGGACGATTCCCCCAGCGGGAGCGCCTCGGTGCCGCGCCCCAGGACGTGCTGGACTCGCTCGCCACCGGCTGACGGCCGGTCGAACCGATCAGGCGGGGCGGACGTCCCAGCATCATGAGGATCACCCACCGGATCGCCGTCGCCGTCGAAACGAGGGGCACCCGTCGGGTCACGGCCGCCGTCGCAGTGAGGGCCACCCGCCGGATCGCTGTCGCCGCCGTCCTCTCCGTGGTCGCGGTGAGTGCGACGGCCGTACTGCTCGCCCGGTCGGCGGACGAATCGCCGCCGGTGCCGGCCACCTGCCCGCAACGCTGGGGCGGTGAGCGCCCCGGCGGCTGGGTGCCCGCCGCCGCGGACATCGACGGAGCCGACGAGTCGCTGGTGCCCGGCTCACCGATCCAGGCGTTGATCTGCGCCTATCCCGGTGACAACACACGACCGGGCGGTGAACGGCTGGCCGGGTCTCGGACCTTGACGGACCAGGTCGGAGCGATGGCCCGCGACCTGGGATACGTGCCGGTGACCGCCAGCGACCGCCGTCGCCCGTGCACGCTGATGGGCGGGACGGCGACGAGCTACCTGATCCGGTTCGCCTACCCTGACGGCCGGGCCCTGTGGCTGGGCGAGGAACCGCCCACGACGAGTTCCGGCTCTCGTTCGGCTATCCGGACGGGCCTTCGGCCGGGGTGACCGTCCTGCCGGGCTGCAGGCCCGGCGTGAACAACGAACTGCTCCAAGCCGATCTCGACGACCCCGTCAAGAACCTCCTGATGCGGCTCGCTCCGCCGGGCTGAGCGAGACCTGGCTCTCGGGCTACTTCGTCTTGTCCGACCGCCTGGATGGGGAAAGCATCGTCCAGGTCCTGAGCCCTGACATCTTGATCGGAGTCTCGATCCACGTTGATGTCTGGCACGACAGGCTGAACATCGATCATCTGCTCGGTACCGTGTTGGTCGTGAAGCCGCATCGACGTCTGCAGCGGGACCGTCGTCCGCGGAAGATCCGGACCGGGGGGAGAGCGCCGCATCTTCCGCCCGTGGTCCTGGCAGGCAAGGACGCTCTCCTCGTCGGATACTTCTCCGCCAAGCAGAAGCGGTACGCCGTACTCATGGACGAACTGGCCGCTGCGGTCGGGAATCTCGGCGCCCGGGTGGTGGGCCGCTTCGTGCAGCGCCGGGGCGTCTCCGACGGCGGTGTGAGGACGATGGACCGGCCCTATTCGTCCCGCACGCTGGTGAGCGGAGGCAAGGCGCGAGAGATCGCGTCGGCTTGCGAAATGACCGGGGTGGAGGCGGTCGTCTTCCTCAACCCGTTGACGGACCATCAGCGCGAGGTGCTCTCAGAAACCTTCGGTTGCCCCGTGATCAGCGCTGTCGACCTGCAGGGATGACCGGTGCCTACTCCGGGCTGGGTGGTTCGGCGCCGGTCCAGACACGTTCGAAGAAGCTACCGAGGTAGATCACCGCGGTGTTGTCGGTCTCGGTGCGGGTCAGATAAGTGACCGGCGCGTCGGGGGGCTCGGGCGCCGTAGGCGCGCAGGTCGACCAGGAGGTCATCTTCCGCGTGGTAGATCGGGTTGTAGAGCACCGTGCGGTGGAGCCGGACCTCGATCCCGTCGGCATCTCGAAGCGGCCGCAAGGGGGTGAAGGCGTTCCGCACGTGGGCGGCCATGACGTCACCTCCGGAGAGCGCCGGTTCGCGCCGCGGTAACCGCCATAGTGGTGCAAGGCATCGTGAAGCCACCCCCGATCGCGTCGACGGCGGCTCCGACGCCTGCCAGCACTTCAGCTTGCTCGTCCTCCGGGAGCCAGGTGAGGCTCGAAGGCGTGCGGTCGCCGCCGAGGCGGGCGTCACCAAGGGTGTCCTGCATCGGCACTTCGCCGACTTCGACGCCTTCCTCGTCGATCTCGTGCAAGAGCGCATCGCCCGGATCGACGATCAGGCCGCGGCCTTGCGCGAGGCCGCCGGGAGCGACAACCTCACCGGCGCGCTGATGGACCTGTTCGACCCGGTCGCGGTGGCGATCGTCGGTCTCGTCATCTTCCGGGACGAGCTGCGCGTCCGGCTGCGCCAAGCCAGGCCGGGCCGTGGCATCACGGTCCTTGCGGAGGCCGCGACCATGATCTCCTCTTACCTCGACAACGAGTGCGAGCTGGGCCGCATCGCGGTCGATACCGACGCCGACGCGCTCGCGCTCCCGCTGATCGGGGCCGGGCACCTGCTGTTCGCCGAGAGGGAGGGCGGCCCACCGGACGCCGGAGCCGTCGGCAAGGTCGTGATCGCGGTCATCGCCGACGTCGTGCAAAGACGGTTGCTCTGAGCTCCTCGGCAGCGGCCTTCCGGTCCGAAGCCTTCGGCCCACCTGAAGCTTCAAACCGAGAACAGACCCCAGGGGTCCGGCTTCTGAGTTCTGGAGGCCGCGGACGGGCGTGAGTCCGTGGCCCGGGACCTGAGTGCGGCGGCTGTGCTCCGCCGCGGTCGTCCGCGGGCGCCGGCGCTCAGGACGCCGTGGTCTGCAGCGCGGAGGCGATCGCGAGCGGATTCTGATACTCCCGCCAGCGGGCGATCCGTCCCTCACGGACGGTCAGCACGCCGACGAACGGGGCCGCGGCGGACACTCCCGTCGTGGCCATCGTCGCGGCCAGCTCGTACTCGACGACGATGGTGCGGGGGTCGGTGGTGTCGTGTACGGCCAGCGCGCGGCAGTCGTCGAAGCGGAAGGCCAGGACCGCGGTCCGGCCTTCGACCCGGCTGGGCCGTCCGGGCGCGGCGAACGGCATCTCCAAAATGACGTCCTCGGTGAGCGATTCGTCGTCGAAGACGGTCTCGTTGGCGATCCAGCGCTCACGCATGCGGTCGAAGGCCTCGCGTGGGGTCATACCTGCCTCCGGGATAAGATGAGTAGCGACTCGACTTAAGATAATGAGTCGAGACTCATTTTCCAAGGGGGTCGGCGTGCGGGCGGATGCGCAGCGCAACCGGGAACGCATCCTTGACGCGGCCGAGGAGGTGTTCGCGCACCGCGGTACGTCGGCGTCCACCGAGGAGGTGGCCCGGCTGGCCGGCGTGGCGATCGGCACGGTCTTCCGGCATTTCCCGACCAAGGACGACCTGCTGGCGGCGATCCTGAAACGCCTGCTGGCACGGCTGGCGGAGGAGGCGGCGACACTTGGTGGGGCGGACGGCCTGCACGTCTTCTTCCGCCGACTGGTCGAGCAGGCGGCGACCAAGCGCGCGGTGGTCGACCTGGCCGGCGTCAGCGTCCCGGGGGCGGTGGGTCAGCTGGGCGAGGCGGTGGGTGAGCTGTTGCGCCAGGCGCAGGCCGCGGGCACGGTACGCGGTGATGTCGGCCGGCCCGAGGTGATGGCTCTGCTGGTGAGCGTCTGCCAAGGCGCCTGCAGGGCGGCTGGGACGTGGAGCTGCAAGAACGGACACTTGCCGTCATCTTCGCCGGCCTGGCCGCGTAGGCGTCGTCCGCCGGGTCGGGACGTCGGCTTCCGCGGGATGAGCAGGATGGCGAGGCCGAGGTCTTTCCGCCGTTCCGAGGGAGATCTCGTGGCACCGGACGGGCCGCACCGCTCGGAGCGGGGAGCGGCCGGGGCTTAGGAGATCTCCGGCCCCGGCCGTGTGCCCTGGATGTGCGCTGATCAAGACGGGAATCACAAGACCCCAGGTCAGAGCGTTGATTGCCCGCCAGGTTAACGGTAGTTCGTGAACTGGAGGGCGAGGTCCAGGTCCTTGCCCTTGAGGAGGGCGATGACCTCCTGGAGCTCGTCCCGCTTCTTGGAGCTCACGCGCAGTTCGTCACCCTGGATCTGCGCCTTGACGCCCTTGGGGCCCTCATCCCGGATGATCTTCGAGATCTTCTTGGCGCTCTCCTGGTCGATGCCCTCCTTGAGGGTGACCACGAGGCGGTAGTCCTTGCCGGACAGCTTGGGCTCACCCGGGTCAAGGATCTTGAGAGACAGGCCTCGCTTGATCAGCTTCTCCTTGAACACGTCAAGGACGGCGTTGGCGCGCTCTTCGCTATTGGCCTTGATCTCGACGGCCTTCTGGCCGCCGGACCATGCGATGCTCGCGCCGGTGCCCTTGAAGTCGAACCGGTGCCCGATCTCCTTGACCGTCTGGTTCAGCGCGTTGTCGGCCTCCTGATGGTCGATCTTGCTGACGATGTCGAAACTGCTGTCGGCCATGCGTCGACTGTCCTCTCTAGCTCTCTCGATGACCCTAGCGCTTTGCCTGTCAGCCCATGATGAAGGTGATCGTCGACATCATGGTGCCGGTTCCAACACTGAAACCGGTTCGGATGGCGGGACGGAAGGTGGCGGGAGCCGGAGGCCGAGAAGACCGCTCGGCACGGACCCATCGGCCGTGTTCACGGCCTCGGATGCCGTAGCCGGACCGTGGGCGCGGGTCCGTGGACTCCGGCGCGACAGGCCGGTGCTGGGAGCCGCCGCCGATGTCACGTCACGTCCGGAAGTCCGCTATTCTTCTTCATGTCGCCGCCTCGAGCGGATGATGCGGCAGGTTGCCCGAGTGGTCAAAGGGAGCGGTCTGTAAAACCGTCGGCTCAGCCTACGCAGGTTCAAGTCCTGCACCTGCCACCAGCAAAACTGGCAGCTTAGAGGCCCTCCGGGGCCTCTTTTGCTTTCCCGGGACATGCGTCCCCGGGCGACCGGCCGACGCCACGGCCCCGTTCGGGGGTGATCCTCGTAGTCGTCGGTCAGGAGTCGAGCACCTGGGTGTTCTGGCAGGCGGCCAGGCGCCAGTGGCCGTCCTCCTTGGACATGACGTACAGCGGGCTCCCCTCGTCCCCGACCGGTCGGCCGTCGAGGGTCAGATACCGCTGGCGCACCTTGACGGCGGCGACGTCGGAACGGATGAACAGTACGTGCACCACCTCGTAGACGGGTGTCATGTCGTTCATCGCGCCAGGGAGCACCCGGCGGGTGAACAGCGCGCGTGGCGCCCGTCACCCGCTGAGCGCGGCCCACAGGGTGGCGAACTCCTCGGCGGTCAGTGGGCTCAGGCCGAAGTCGTCAGGATAGAGCGGGCCTTCGGCCAGGAAGCCGTGCTCATCCTCCATGCGGTGCCACGAGTACTGGCGGGCGAGACCGTCGGCGCCGAGTTCGGCGTGCCTGACCGGCCAGTACTCGCCTCCGTCGTCGAGGACCGTCTCGAACAGCCACACATGGCCGGCGGCGTCGACCCCGTGCCAGTACAGGTGGGGGCGGTCGCTCTCGTCGAGGGCCCGGATCGCCTGCCTGCGCTGATCCTGCACTGGTCCTCCCCATCGGTGGGAAATCGGTAGGAAAGTCGGCAGGCGGACCCGGCCGTGCTTCCTCTCCTCATCATCGGGGAGACGGGGGGTCGGCCGGAACCGCGGCGACCGCCTCGATCTCGATCAGGATGTCAGGCCGGAACAGGCCAGCGACCTGGACGAGCGAGCTCGTGGGCGGCCGCTCCGGATCGATGAACTCGTCGCGTACGGCCCGCACGACGGGCAGCGCCGAGGTGTCGACAACGAAGATCGTCAACTTGAACACGTGCTCCCAGGCCGCTCCGGCCGCCTCGAGGGCGGCACCGACGTTCCGCATGACCAGGCGGGTCTGGGCCTCCCAGTCGCCGGCGGCGGCGGGCGTGCCGTCCGCGGCGATCGGGACCTGGCCCGAGGTCCAGACGAGCCGGCTGCCCGGTGGAACGCTCGCGACGTGGCTGTAGCCGTTGGTCGCGGGCAGCGTCGGCGGGGTGCCGAACTCGATGTGCGTCATGCGTTCTCCTTCGTGCGCGCCCGGGCGGGCGGTGCCCGGGCCGGACGGGACCGTACCGGAACGGGGTGTGCGATCTGATTTCGCATCGCGCGCGCCGGACGTGTATGGTTACACCTGTCCGCAGCGCGAGAGCGACAGCGGACAGGCCCCTATAGCTCAGTCGGCAGAGCGTCTCCATGGTAAGGAGAAGGTCAACGGTTCGATTCCGTTTGGGGGCTCCACAGCCTGAATGCCCTGGCCTTATGGTTGGGGCTTTTGGCTTGGGTGGACTCGATGCAGCCACCTGGAAATGCTCAAGGTTCCCGGCGCGTGGGCGGGCACATCGGGGCAAACCCCTGATAGTGGCTCCGACCTGCACAGGTACGCGGTCGCTCCGCGAGTCGGGTATCCTTGCGGAGGCCGGTCGATTTCGTCGGCCTCAAGGCGGAGTAGCTCAGTCAGGCAGAGCAAACGGCTCATAATCGTTGTGTCGCCGGTTCAAGTCCGGCCTCCGCTACTACCCTCCCGGGCTCCCTTCCCTAGAAGGAGCCCTGGCGTGGGTTGTCCCAGTCCCGAACGTAGAAAGGCACTCCCACGTGGCTGCCACCGACGTTAGGCCCAAGATCACGCTGGCCTGCCAGGAGTGCAAGCACCGCAACTACATCACGCGGAAGAACCGGCGTAACGACCCGGACCGGCTTGAGCTCAAGAAGTACTGCCCCAACTGCAAGACGCACCAGGCGCACCGCGAGACCCGCTAGTCTCCGCGCGGCCCTCCGCTCCGGTGGAGGATGAGCGCTTCTGCAGCTCTACAGCTCTGCGGCATTCACATATTCATTCGACGGCCGGCGTCCTCTCCGAGGGCGCCGGTTTGTTGTTTCCGGACAGCTTTCCCTCGCGGGTGTTGACCGTGCTCCACACCCGGATGAGCCCTTGATCAGGCTACGGTTTCCTGGTGGCCGTCGGGGGACTGCTCTCCCGAATGTTGTTCTGTTAATGTCGGCCTCACCAGCTCGGATTCCGCAAAGGAGCACGATGGCTCTGAACCGTGATTTCGTCGGGCGGGCGTCCGCGCCCTCCTCGCCCTACGAGGTCAGTCGCGTGAAGATCAAAGAGTTCGCGACGGCGATCGGGGACAACAACCCCATCTACCGGGACAGGGAGGCCGCGCAAGCAGCCGGTCACCCGGACGTCGTGGCCCCGCCGACCTTCCCCATCGTGTTCAGCCTGGCCGGAGGGGCGATCCTGGCCGACCCCGAGCTCGGCCTGAACTTCGCGATGGTCGTCCACGGCGAGCAGCGCTTCCAGTACCAGCGGCCCATCTACGCCGGTGACGAGCTGGTCAGCGTCTCGACCGTGACCGACATCCGCAGCGTCGGCCGCAACGAGTTCATCACCGTGCGAAGCGATGTGACGACCGTCGGGGGCGAGCCCGTCTGCACGACCTACAACACCATCGTCGAGCGTGGAGGAGCGGGCTGATGGCCGCGACGGTCAAGTACGACGACATCGAGGTGGGCCAGAAGATCCCGGCCGCGGACTACCCGGTCCGCCGCGCGAGCCTGGTGATGTACGCCGGCGCCTCGGGCGACTTCAACCCCATCCACTGGAACGAGCGCTTCGCCAAGACCGTGGGGCTGCCCGACGTCATCGCCCACGGCATGTTCACCATGGCCCAGGGGGGACGCTTCGTCACCGACTGGGCAGGGGACCCCGCCGCGGTCGTCGACTACGGTGTGCGCTTCTCCTCCATGGTGGTCGTCCCGGACGACGAGAAGGGCGCCGTCATCACGGTGAGCGGCGTGGTCGAGGAGAAGCTCGAGGACAAGCGCGTGGTGGTCGCCCTGACCGCCAAGTGCGACGGCTCGCGGGTGCTCTCCAAGGCTCGCGCGGTGGTCCAGCTCTCATAGGGGGCGCCGGAGCTCCTTCGACGCCGCTGCGGATCGAGCGGTCCGGCCGCGGATCGGGGCGAGAATCTTCCCCCGGTCCGTGGGTAGGCGTCCGGGCATGAGCGAAACACCACGTCACGTCAGTGAGCGGGCCGAGGAACGGGCCGGTGAGAGGGTCCACGACCGGCCCGTGGAGGAGGCCGCCGAGACCGCGAGGCGGGGCGGTTCCCCCGAGAGGGCGGACCCGCCCGGCGCCAAGCTGCTCGCCGACGAGGAGGCGGCACCGGAGCAGGTGCCCGAGGGGTCCGAGCTCGTCGGCCGGGAGGGTGACAACGAGCTGGAGGGCAACCCCGAACGGGCGGTCTCCTCCCAGCGTCTCTGGGATGGGAGCCTGTCGGTGTCGCGGCTGGACGAGGCCATGCCGCAGGGCCAGGACGAGGATCCCGCGGGCTCCCCGGGACCGTCCCCACGTGACGCGGCCACCTGACCGCCCGGACCGGTGCGACGGCGCGGCCACCTGACCGCCCGGACCGAGCCTGTCCGTGTCCGGGATGTTCGGGGCCACATAGGCTGGTCGCGAATTTTGTCGGGTCTGCTGGGGATGGGGCATGGCTGAGCGGGTCGCAGGGGTACGGCTGGCGCCGTACACGACGTTGGGGCTGGGCGGACCGGCGCGGGCGTTCGTGGAGGCGGGGTCGGCGGAGGAGCTCGTCGGGCTGGTCGCGGAGGCGGACCGGGCGGGCGAGCCGGTGCTCGTGCTCGGCGGTGGCAGCAACCTGGTCGTGGCCGACGCGGGATTCGACGGCCTGGTCGTGCGCGTCGCGTCGCGGGGCGTCGAGACCGACGGCGGCGAGAACGGTGCCGGTGGAGGGAACGGCGGCGGGAACGGTGCCGGTGCCGGTGGAGGGAACGGCGGCGGTGCCGATGGTGGGGACTCCGGCGCCGGCGGCTCCGGCCGGGACGGCGGGGACAGGATCACCGCGCAGGCCGGGGAGGACTGGGACGCGCTGGTCGAGCGGGCCGTGGCGGAGGGGCGGCCGGGGATCGAGTGCCTGTCCGGCATCCCCGGGCTGGTCGGCTCCACCCCGATCCAGAACGTCGGGGCCTACGGGCAGGACGTCTCGCAGACGATAACCGCGGTCCGGGTCTACGACCGCGTGGCGGGCGAGGTGCGGGACCTGACCGCGGACGAGTGCGGGTTCGCCTACCGGAACAGCGCCTTCAAGCAGGAGCCCGGGCGGCACCTCGTGCTCGCGGTCACCTACGCGCTCCCGCGGGACGCCGGGAACGGCGGCCTGTCCGCGCCGATCGCCTACAAGGAGCTGGCCGCCCGGCTGGGCGTCGGCCTCGGCGACCGGGCGCCGCTGGCGGAGGTACGGCAGGCGGTCCTGGCGCTGCGCGCGGGCAAGGGCATGGTCCTCGACCCCGCCGACCCGGACACCCGGAGCGCGGGCTCGTTCTTCACCAACCCGGTGCTGACCGCGCGGGAGGCGGCCGAGCTGGAGCTGCGCGCGCCCGGCTTCCCCCGCTGGGACATGCCCGGCGGCGCGGTGAAGGTCCCCGCGGCCTGGCTGATCGAGAACGCGGGCTTCCCCAAGGGCTACCGGCGCGGCCCGGCCGCGATCTCCACCAAGCACACCCTCGCCCTGACCAACCCGGAGCTGGCGGCGACCACCGAGGACCTGCTCGGCCTCGCCAGGGAGGTCAGGGACGGCGTGCGGGAGAAGTTCGGGGTCACGCTGGTCAACGAGCCTGTGATGGCCGGCACACGGCTGTAGCGGAATGAGCCTCGGGCACCGGGTGTTAAGGTCGGGTGGAAACACCCGAAGGGGAGTAGTCCCAATCGCGTGATCGACATACTGGCGCCCCAGGGCGCCCGGTCACGCGGGCCTGGCATCCGCAGGCGGACGAGACCTTCGGCCTGGCAGGCATACCGAAATCCATGCCGCCGGGCCGAAGACGTGCCCGAGACTCCCCGGGTGCCCCTTCCGGCTCGGTCGCATGCGCGTGAAGGGCGACCCCGTTGGAAGCGTTCTGGATCAGTCTCGCTGTGATCTTCGTCGCCGAGCTCGGCGACAAGAGCCAGCTCATGGCGATGACCTTCGCCACCCGGTTCAAGCCGTGGCCGGTCCTGGCCGGCATCACCCTGGCCACCGCGGTGGTCCACCTCGTCAGCGTCGGTCTCGGCGGGCTGCTCGGCGACTTCCTCCCCACCACCGCCATCACGATCGTGGCGGGCATCGCCTTCCTCGGCTTCGCGCTGTGGACGCTTCGCGGCGACGAGTTGACCGAGGAGGAGGCGGCCAAGGCCAAGCGCACCACCCGGTCGGCGATCATCGCGGTGACCGTGGCGTTCTTCCTGGCCGAACTCGGCGACAAGACCATGCTCGCCACCATCACCCTGGCCACCCAGCACGGCTGGTTCGGCACCTGGATCGGCTCGACGGTCGGCATGGTCGCCGCCGACGCGCTGGCCATCGCGGTCGGCCGCCTGCTCGGCAAGAACCTGCCGGAGAAGGTCATCCGGTACGGCGCCGCCGCCGCGTTCGCGGTCTTCGGCGTGCTCCTGCTGCTTGAGCCGGTGCTCACCTGATCGGCATGATCCCCGGCTGGGGGACGTGCCGCCGGGCGGCCCCCACCGGTCCTCCGGCCAGGCGGCACGCGAGGCAGTCGGCGTGGGCCGTCATCGGGTCCCTCAGCCTCCAGTCCCACTGGTCCGCGGGCCGGGGTCCGCTGGGCTTGCCCCAGCCCATCAGGTGCAGCACCCACGTGACCGCTCCGGCGGCCGCGATGATCCCCGCTCCCAGCCAGACACCGGGGAGCCACGTCGCGCACATGGACGCCCCGACGGTCGCGGATCCGGTGAGGGCGACGCCGCACCCGGTCCAGCCCGCGACCGTGTGGCCCAGGTCGTAGTCGCCGTGCGTTCCGCTCATGACTCTCCTCGATGGGACACGATGTCCGGCGTAGAGTGGATGAAGATTTATCTCACTTACTAAATATCTTAGATGCTAAGGAGAATGGTCGTGGAAGGCAAGCCCCGTCCTGAGGCGTCGAGCGCCGAGGCGCTGGCAGGCATGGATCGGCTCATCGCGCTGAGCATCGTCGGGCAGCACGACATCGCCCAGCGGCTGGGCCTGAACGTCACCGATCTGACCTGCCTGGCCCACATCTGGGACGCCGGGGACGAGCCCCTGACCGCCGGCGACCTCGCGGAGAAGGCCAACCTGACCACCGGCGCGATCACCGGGGTCGTCAACCGTCTCGAACAGGCCGGTTACGCCCACCGCCAGGCCGATCCCGCGGACCGCAGGCGGGTGCGGATCGTCGCGGACGCCTCCGCCGCGGCCCGGGTCGCCGTGGTCTACCAGCCCTTCTACGACCGGCTCTCCGAGGTGTTCGCCGACTATTCACCCGACGAGATCGCCGTGCTGGCCGAGTGGTTCACCCGTGCCGCGGACGCGATGCGCGTCTCGCTGGAGGAGATCCGCGGAGGACGCTCCCCGGCCGCGCCCTGACCTGCTCCGGTCGGGTCCTGGCCGGGTCCTGGCCGGGTCCTGGCCGCGCCTTGGACGGAGATCCGGGACGGGGCCGAGGAGATCCGAGAAGGGACCCGGAAAAGGGGCCCGAGGAGGGCTCCGGGGATGTCTCAGCCGATCAGGGCCAGGCGGTGGGCGGCCGCGGCGGCCTCGCCGCGGGTCGAGACGCCGAGCTTGCCCAGGATGTTGGAGACGTGCACGCTCACCGTCTTGGCCGAGATGAACAGCTCCGCGGCGATGTCCCGGTTGGAGCGTCCCTGCGCGACGAGCCGGAGCACCTCCTGCTCGCGCGGGGTGAGCGCGACGGCGTCCGCGACCCCCTCCGCCGCCTCCCGCGCCCCGGTGCGAGCACGGCGCCGACCCGGCGGGCCAGGGACTCGATCTCGGCGATCAGCGGCCGGGCCGACAGCGCCTCCGCGATCGGATGGGCCGTGCGGAGCCGTACGGCGGCGCCCTCGCGGTCGCCCGCCGCCGCGGCGGCGCGGGCCGACTGGAGCAGCGACGAGGCGCGCAGGAACGGCCGGTCCAGCCGCTCCCAGGCGGAGGCCGCGGCGTCGTGGTCGCCGGTGAGGCAGCACCGGTAGGCCTCGGCGACCGGGCCGTCCGCGGTCATCGCGGCGGTGGTCTCCTCGATCCGGCCGCGCAGCGCCGCCGCCCGCTCGGGCGCGATCGGGCCGGCGGCCTCGCACACCGCGGCGATCTGGGCGGCCAGCCGCCAGCCCAGCTCGGGCTTGCTCAGGATGTGCGCCTCCAGCGTGACCCTCTCTGCCACGTCGAGGGCGGCCGCCGGCTCGCCCTCCAGCAGGTGCAGCCGCATCGCCAGGCAGGCGTTGACCACCGCCTCCTGGGTGAACTCCGCCTGCTCGGGGGAGAAGGCCAGCTCGGCCAGGACGGCCCTGAGCACGCCGGTCTCGCCGCGGACGGCGGCCACCGCCGCCCGGCTCCGGTTCAGGTGGTGCCGGTCACGCGTGGCGGGATCCCTGGCGAGCTCCCGCTCGACCAGCTGGGCCGCCTCGTCGAAGCGGCCCAGCGACACCAGCGCCTCGGCCCGGTTGTTGGCGATGAAGGCGCCGTGGG
Source organism: Planomonospora algeriensis (assembly GCF_977012225.1). Taxonomy (NCBI): domain Bacteria; kingdom Bacillati; phylum Actinomycetota; class Actinomycetes; order Streptosporangiales; family Streptosporangiaceae; genus Planomonospora; species Planomonospora algeriensis. Next base: position 22,243 of record NZ_CDRNDK010000007.1, read on the forward strand.
CGCGGTAGCGGCCGTACTTCCTGGCCAGCCTCTCACCCTCCAGCGCGAGCTCGACGGCCTCGGCCGAGCGGCCCAGGTTGACGAGCGCGTCCACGGTGTTGGCCAGGGCGCGCAGCACGATCCGGCCGGAGCCCAGGCGCCTGCCGATCTCCATCGCGGTCTCGTTGGCCTCGACCAGGAGGTGGAGCCGGCCCGCGATCGAGTGGCCCACCCCCAGGTTGAGCAGGAGATCGGCTTCCAGGCACTCGTCACCGTGGGCGCGGGCGATGGCCAGCGCCTCCTCGGTGAGCGCGGTCCCCTCGTCCACCTCGCTGCGGAACATCAGGTAGGAGCCGAGCCTGGCCAGCACCTGGGCGCGGGCCAGGCCGGGACCGGGCACCAGCCGCTCGGCGTAGCGGAGGTCGTCGAGCGCCCCCGGCTTCCGCTTGGCCAGCTTGAGCTGCGAGAGCCGTACGACCAGCTCGGCCACCCGTTCCGGTTCCGCCGCCTCGTCCAGCTCGGCGAGGGCGGCCTTGACGAACTTCGTGCCGCGGTCGAGCTCCCCGCAGGCGTAGGCGGCCTCCGAGGCCTGCTCCAGCACCGTGGTGTGGTCCGCGCCGATCCGCGCCGAGGCGTCGGGGACCTTGCTCCACAGCGCGAGCACCCGCTCCAGCAGCTGCACCTTCTCGTTGTAGGCGAAGGTCCGCGCGGCCTTCTGCGCGGCCTCCCAGGCCGAGACGAGGGCCCACAGGTCGTCGCGGGCGGAGTACCAGTGGTGGGCGATCTCGATGGCGGCGCGGCCCGGCGGGACCAGGGCGCGGTCCCGCTCGATCTCCTCGGCGAAGCGGGCGTGCAGCCGTACGTGCTCGCCGGGCAGCAGCTCGTCGTGCACGGCCTCGCGGATCAGCGCGTGCCGGAAGGCGTACGCGCGGCCGTCGGCGACCTGGATCACGTTGGCCGCGACGGCGGGCCGGATCGCGTCCTCCAGCTCCACGTCGGACAGGCCGCTGACGGCGGCGAGCAGGTCGTGGCCGACCCGGATGCCGCCCGCGGCGGCGACGCGCAGCACGCGCTGGGTCTCGTCCGGCAGCCGCTCGACCGAGCCGATGATCAGGTCGTGCAGGGAGTCGGGGAAGGAGCAGTCGTCGCACTCCATCAGCGCCTCGACGAACAGCGGGATGCCCTCGCTGCGCCGGTAGACCTCGCCGACCCGGGCGAACTCCGGGAGCGTGCCCAGGATGCCCGCCATCTGCGCGGCCACCTCGTCCTGGGTGAGCCGGGGCAGGTCCATCCGCAGGACCCCGTCCACCCGGCCGAGCTCGGCGAGCACCGGCCGGAGCGGGTGCTGGCGGTGCAGGTCGTCGGAGCGGTAGGTGAGGACCATCAGGACCGGCGCGGCGCTCAGGTTGCGGCTGAGGAAGGCGATCAGGTCGCGGCTGGACCGGTCGGCCCAGTGGATGTCCTCGATGACGAGGACGACCGGGCGCTGCTCGGCCAGGCGCTCCAGCAGGGTCAGGATCTGCTCGAAGAGCCGGGCCCGCGCGGTCTCGCTCTCCACGTCGCCGCTGGGCTCGCCGAACTCGGGCAGCAGCCGGGCCAGGTCGCGGGCCGCGCCGTCCGGCAGCAGCGCCGCCACCTCGTCGGCTCCCCGCTCGCGGACCAGCTGGCGGATCGCGGCGGTGAAGGGCGCGTAGGCGAGGCCCTCGGTGGACAGCTCCACGCAGCCGCCGGCCAGCACCCGGGCGCCGTCGAGCGCGGCCCGCTCGGCGAAGCACGCGACCAGGCGGCTCTTGCCGACCCCCGCCTCGCCGCCGAGCAGCACCGCGGCGGCGTTCTTCTTCCGCGCCTGCTCGAAGGCCTCGGCCAGATCCGCGAGCTCCCTCTCCCGCCCCACGAAGACGGGGCTCACCGCCCGACCCATCATGTTTTCCAGCATGTCATGTCTTCTGTCGTGATTCCTCCGTTTAAACCGGAGGGCCGCCCGCCGGGAAGCCGCGCGCCCCGTCGGCGGGACGCCCGCGGCGGCGAAGACGCCCCTGCGGGCGGGGACGCCTGCGGAGGCGGAGGCACGTCCGCGGAGGCAGAACCCCTGCGGGGGAAGAACCTCTGCGAAGGCGGAATCCCTGCGGAGCAGGACTCCTACGGAGGCAGAGATGCCCGGCCGGGCAGAGGCGTGCGGCCGGGCTCTCGTACGGACCTCATGCGGCGCTGGTCTTGCCGAAGAAGCGCAGGCTCCTGCGGAGACCGCCCTCGGAACGGACCTTGCGGGCGGACTGGACCTCGCGCGCCCGGCGGTGCGCGGCCGCCTCCTCGCGGAGCTCGGCGTTGCGGTTGATCATTACCTGGAAGTGAATCTCGGGACCCATGTCGGGCTCCTCCTTGAAGCGGTGCGATTTCCTTACACACTCAAGGTTCGTCCTAAGGCCCCTTGCCCCGCATCGGACAGATGCCTTATCTCAAGCGGTGAATGCGGCCTGAGAGGCACCTAAGGCAACCCTAGGCAGGCACATCAACGCGGGCACACGTAATGGGTTAGGACATCGGCGAGCTGATCGATCCAGTCGACAGCTTCTCGCGCCTCGTCTGCTCTCATCGGACGCCGCTGGCCCTGGCTGTCGAGATCGGCCTGGTGGGCAATGGAGTTCCGCCGGGCCGCGATGGTGCTGTCGTGGAACTCCTTCGCCTCGGTCAGGCTCATCCCGGCCGCCTGAGCGACCTTGCCCCAGATCATGTCCTTGGAGTCATCGGTGAGGAGTTGGACTCCTCGGGTGATGCCTTCGACACTGTGGTAGCTGTCGCGCCGTAGCTCCTCGGTGAGGTAGTCGTGGAGGACTTCGCCTCTTTCTTTCTTGAGCATGCCGTCCACGGCCGCGAAGGGCAGCTTCAACTTGAGCAGACGTTGGGGACGCGGTGTGGTGACGCTCCGGACGAGGATGGCGGCGCGTTTCGGGATCTCCAGATGGAGCCAGTGCTCCATGGCCGAGACTGCCTGGCTCCAGGCAGCCCGGTAGAGGTCCTCGGGGTGGGCTGCCACGAGGGTGCCTTCACTGATGAGGCCGACCTGTTTGATCTTTTCGATCGCCTCGCCGCCAGTGATCATCCCGCGTGCGAACGTGAGGTTCGCCCGAAAGAGATCATGGGGGGTTGCACGTTCCAGGGGATCGGTCACGCTAACTCCCGAGTCGTAGCGCTCGGTGACCACCCTCATGTCTAATGCGTCCGACTAATCGGGTATGTCACCTTCTCCAGGAGAAGACTTTAACCCCTCTAAGGGATTTATGATCAAGCTCATTCGACCGGACTGGCTCGGCTCTGTACCGATCATGCGGACTCGTCAGTGGACGGGGCATGTGCCGAGGTGGAACGGATGTTCGTCGATCGAGCGGAGGAGAGGTTGCCAAGGCTTCCAGTCGGGATTGATATGGCGGCCAAGCACTACGGTCACGACCTTGGCGGCACCGGCGTTCTTGAGCGTGTAGGCGGCGGACTGCACCCGGGAGCCCGTGGTCCAGGTGTCGTCCAGCAGGAGTACACCGGCGCCACGCAGGGATCCGCCGGGTGCGTCCACGGGCGGAGCGTTGAACCGGTCGGTACGGAACTCCCGTAGTTCGGCAGGATGCCTGGGGTCGGCCACGAGGTCGACCCAGGGCAGGGTGATGTGGCTGCCGGCCAGGCGCTTCAGGGGGTGCTCTCCGGGCCGTCGCCGGGTGCTGGGGACGACTGCGGCATGGGTCAGGGACGAGGTGCCCGCCGCGTCGAGCAGGCAGGGAAGGTGGTCGCGTAGAAAGACCAGCAGCAGAGCGAGGAGGTTGGCACGCGCCTCAGGCGCGTCGAAGGACCCCTTGTACGCGTACAGGGCGTGGTTGTGCTGCTGCTTGCGGATGGAGTATGAGATCGGAGCAACCACGTCCGAGATCTGGCCCCGGGCGGCCTGACGGTGGCTCTCGCAGGCAATGCAGCGAATGTATCCCGCATTGGCGGGTCCACGGCAGACGCCGCATACCCCGGTCTGGGGAGGGAGAAGATTGCGGAGGTAGTGGACTTGCTGCTGGACCCGGGCGCGAAGGCCGCTCCACGGGTCGTCAACGGCTCCAGGCAAATTGAGGGATCTCCGGAAGGGCTTCGGGACCGGTGTCGAGTGTGTGGATCAACGTCTCAACGATCAAGAGTAGCTCCTGAAGGCCCGAGACGACATGCACACCGGGTTTCTGTGCCATCTCACGCGCCCAGTCATGCATGAGCAGTTCTGTTGGTATGACCACCGGGCGACCGTGCTCCAGGGCAAGCCGGGCCTGGATCCGCGCCCCGCTCTTCCACGGAGCTTCGACCACGACGGTGGCGGCAGCGTAACCGCTCATCACCGCGTTGCGCATCGGGAAGCTCTGCTTCGTCGGGGACGCATCGGGCCAGAACTGGCTGATGACCAGTCCCTCGCGAGTGATCTGCTCCTGGAGCGGGCGGTTCTCTGGTGGATAGAACCGACTGATGCCCGTGCCGACCACGGCGACCGTACGGCCGCCAGCCGCTAGCGCCGCACGATGGGCGGCAGAGTCGATGCCGCGCGCGAGCCCGCTGACCACCGTCACGTCGTTCCGGGCGAGCTCGGTCGCGATCGACGCCGCCACCTGCAGGCCGCGCTCGCTGGCTTGCCGGGTGCCCACTACGGCGATGGCCCGCTGGTCCCGGACAAGGGATCCCTTGCTGAAGAGCAGCGGAGGCATCTGATGGATGCCCCGGAGCCGTACGGGATAGCGATCATCGAAGAAGGCACACACCGTGATGCCTTCGGCCTCCCATGCGGCGAGTTGCTTCAAGGCCTCGGCGAGGACGGACTCGAACCGTCCCGTGTCCGGGAACAACGTGTCGCGCCCGCTGAGATGCCGGTCGAGCACGGTCAGCGCGCTATCGGCCTCAAGAACCTCGAACGTGATCTCGGACCACCTGATGCCGGGCAGCCGCAGGAGCGCGACCAGCGCAGCCCGTTCTCGCAGCTTCTCTCCCATGCCTCCGATGCTAGGCGAGCCGGGCCGGACTTGAACATGTGTTTGTATCACGTGTGCCGACACGGAAGGATTGTGGGGGCTCATGGTTCCCAATCAGTCCTACATCCCGGCAGCCTGGTCGGGAAGGTCGTGGTCCTGTCCCGAGGACTTCAGCGCCTTCAGCGACTCGGTGATCGCGGTGAACTCGGCGAGGGCGGCCTCCAGCTCGTTCACGATCTCCTGGGCGATCACATCGGGGTCATCGAAGGTGTCGGCTGAGTCGTCCCGCATGAAGGTGAGGTTCAGGTCGACCTTGTCACGGGTGATCAGATCGGTGTAGCCGTACTTCTTGAACTGCTCCGTCTCGATCCGGGTACTATGCCGCTCCCCGGGCCGATAGCACTTGATGAAGTCGTCGAGATGCTTGCTGGCCAGCGGATTCTTCTTTGGGGTGAAATTCTGACCCGTCCGCAGGTCGTAGACCCAGAGTTCCTTGGTGTGGGGTGCACCGTCGGCGCGGGGTGGCTTCTTGTCGAAGAAGAGCACGTTGGCCTTGACACCGTTGGCGTAGAAGAGGCCCTTATCCGGCAGACGGAGCAGCGTGTGTACGTCACAGCGCTGAAGTAGTTCGCGTCGGATCGTCGTGCCCTGCCCGTCGAAGAGCACGTTGTCGGGCAGGACCACCGCGGCCTTACCACCTGTCTTCAGACAGGTGTAGATGTGCTGGAGGAAGTTGAGCTGTTTGTTGGTCGTCTCGACCCAAAGCTCCTGTCGCGATTTGGCGTAATTCTCGCCGGTGATCGTTCCTGTTCCGAAGGGAGGATTGGCGAGCACGATGTCAGCGAACCTGGTCGGAGGCTTGGCGAGCGCGTCACGGATCTCGATCAGCTCTTCCCCGTTGGGGTGGCCGATTCCATGCAGCAGCATGTTCATCGACGCCAGCCGTGCCGTCTCCCGGACGAGTTCGACGCCCCAGATCGCCCCATTGCTGAGCTTGCGCCGGCTGTCGGCGTCCAGGTCGCTCTCATGAGTGCGGACGATGTAGTCGTAGGCGGCGATCAGAAAGCCACCGGTGCCGCAGGCCGGGTCGAATACGGTGTCCTTCGGGCCGGGCTGGACGCAGCGGACCATCGCGTCGATGATCGGGCGTGGTGTGAAGTACTGCCCGGCACCGGTCTTGCGGTCCTCAGCACCTCGCTGGAGCAGCCCTTCGTAGGCGTCTCCCTTGACGTCGGTGTCCTCGCTCGACCAGTGGTAGGGGTCGATCAGATCCTTGACCAGCCGCTTAAGGATCGCCGGCTCCTGGATTTTATTCTTGGCACCTTTGAAGATCGCGCCGAGCATGCCCTTCTTCTTCGCCAGCTCCGCGAGGACGTGCTCGTACTGTTCAAGTAGATCGTCGGCGTCCTCGTAGAGGATGCTGGCCCAGTCCAGCCCTTCGGGCACGATCCGCTCTGGCCGGATCCGTCGGTTCGCCCGTTCGTGCGCCATCTTCAGGAAGAGCAGATAGGTGAGTTGCTCGACGTAGTCGAGGGTGGAGACACCGCTGTGCCGCAGTAGCTCACAGTAGCTCCACAGCCGGTTGACTAGGCCACGCGGATCGAGACTTTCAGCGGCGGTGCTCACGACAGCAGGTTCCCCTCGACTCCGGCACCCTTAGATGTGGTGCTCTTCCTCACACGGCGTGCGCGCTTGGTCTTCGACGCTGCCGCCTGTTCCGCCCGGACTCGCTCCAGCATTACTGCGGCTGGCTCGTCATCTGGATACTGAGGTGTCAATCTCCCTGTAAATGCTGATTTGAGGATGGACTGCCGTAATTTATCTGCGTGTTTGAGGGTGCTTTTGATGGTTGAACGCATTAGTTCAACCTCGAAGAGTCTTGCCGATATATCGGCAACTATTCTCTTCTGTTCGCCGATTGGGGGTATCGGAAACTCAACTGACTTGAGCCGACCTGCCGAAAGATGGGCGATGTTGGTGGTGATCCTGACTTCGCGGATGAAGCGGCCTGCGTGCATATGACGGCGGAAGACCAGGAGTGCCCACTCCGGGTCGATTCCATCCTTTGCCTGGAACCTCAAGAGGCTGTTCGTAAAGGCGACGTTTGGTGGGTCACCTCGATACATCGCAGGTCGTCCGAGATACTCAGGGCTCTGGCCTTCGTTGAGGAGGATATCACCTGGATGGAGCTGGAATTTCTCGAACGCGTCCGGAGAAAAATCCATCTCCATTAGGCTGGTGGTATCGATGTAGTCTTCGAAGACATTCGCTACGCGGAGGTATGGCCTCATGTTTTTGCCTTTATGCCAGGCGGGATGGCGCTGGCGACCCAGCTCAATTTTTCCTGCCTCTCCAGTGGTTATGACTTCCCAATGTCGAGGGCCGGGAATTGGAACTGCGGATATGATGATCTTCTTGGTCAGGTCATCGAGGCGCTGTAGGGCGATGTCGAGTCTCGATACTGAAGCCTCCATGCGAGAGAGATGGTATTCAATCGAGGCGGTAATTCGTTGCTGTTCTGCCGGTGGTGGTAGCAGGATGGGCCATGAACGCAAAATTGTTTGACTGATGTTCTGTTGAGTTGCTCCCTTCCCTTGCTGTGTCAAGGCATCTCGCTGAGACCGCAAGTACCAGAATAGGTATTTGCTGGAGAGGATTTTTTGGTTGGGGATAGCGAATGCGATTGCCTGATTTGTAGCGAGTTTGCGGGAGGCGATTCCAAGCTTTCCGATCGAGCCGTACATGGCGATCAACACGGTGCCCTCTGGGACTAGCTTGGCGGAGCTGTTCTCGAGGCCGATGCTCGTTATTGAATTTGCTGTGGACGTCACAACGCCATCGGTTAGGTCGCCGATCACGGCCCATGGGATATCACCGCCGTAATAGCGTTTATCGCCAGCTTTGGGCGTGCCGCCACTGCCCCAGATCGCCACGTCTTCAAGCTTTGCTCGAACCCAGTTAGGCGGTAGATCTTCTAGGGTCATGCGGTGAGATCCTGATCCAGTTCATCGAGGATGGCCTCGGCTCTGTCGTCGCCGAAAGCCTTGAGGAAGCCGTCGACGCCGTTACGGCGGCTGAACGGCACGTTGTCCAGGTCAGACGCGTCGAAGCGTACCGTTTCGGCGGTGGTGCGGGTGATGTTCTCCAGCCACCACATCTGGTCGCCGGTGAACCGGGCGCCGGCCTGCTCCTGGCGGGCGAGCCAGTCGCGGAAGCGCTCTTCGATGACCGAGGCATACGGTCGGGGCCGCTCGTCGAGGCCGAGCTCGAAGCGGACGATGGAGACCAGGTCGGCGACGCCGCTCCGGGCGCCGTCGTGGCTGACGGCGATCCCGGCCTGCTCGTAGGCCTTCCACAGCACGTCGTGGGTCCACCGGCGGGGCGGGCGGGCCAGCCGGGCGGCGATCTCCTTCAGCTCGGCGAACACCTCGGCCGGGGGCCTGCTCCGCTGGGCATAGGCCAGATGCCAGGCGGTGATCTCGTCGCGGTTCTCCTCCAAGTACTCCCGCCAACTGGTCACCATGGACTTGGCCGTCTCGGGGGTGACGACGGCCTCGGCGGAGATCACCCGGTCGGAGTTGACCTCGTCGAAGAGGATGTCCATGGCACGCCGGATCTCCAGCAGTCGCTTACGGAGTTCGGGATTGCGCTCCAGTGGTTCGAGTGACGCACGGAGCAGTTCCTGAACGGCCTTCTCGCCGCCGTGGGCCTTGGCCTCCTCCTGCGCGTCGACGGAGACGGCATCCGTCATAGCGCGGACGATCTGCCGCAGGGGCTGCCCGGCAATGTGCTCGATCTCCACCTTCTCCTGGGGACGTTCGTTGAGGTCCTTGTCCAGGCGGGCGAGGCGGGAGGCCAGAGTGGAGATCTCGTCGCCGGTGCACTCACCGGTGGCGGCCTTGCGCAGCAGCTTCTCAAGACTGTCCCGCTTGGCCGAGTCAGGATCACGGTCGAGCGGTGCCGCGTCGACCTTGGGGTTCTCGGTGACACCGATGGCGTCCACGATCACGAACCGCGTCTTCTCTCCGGCATGCGGGGTGACCGACTCGAACTCGGCTTTGGCGATGGTGCGAGCTCCACGCCCCTTCATCTGCTCGAAGTAGGCCCAGCTCTTCACATCCCGAAGGAAGATCAAGCACTCCAGGGCCTTCACGTCGGTCCCAGTGGCGATCATGTCCACGGTCACGGCGATACGGAGCTGGGCGGAGTTCCGGAACTGCGACAGAAGCTCACCGGGTTTCTTCGCCTTGTGGGTGATCTTCACGCAGAAGTCGTTGCCCTTGCCGAAGGCGTCCCGGACGGCCTCGACGATCTGGTCGGCATGCTCGTCGTTCTTGGCGAAGATGAGCGTCTTGGGGACCATGCGCTTGCCGGTCGCGATCCGGGAGCGCTCAGGGAAGATCTCGGTGTAGAGCTTGTCGCGGAAGGTCTCGATGACGGTCTTCAACTGGCCCTTGCTCATGACCCGCACACCGACGTCGCGTGAGCCGTACTCGAAGTCGTCGTCCAGGTCCCGGTATCGCTGTCTGCGCGTGCGGCGGTCTTTGACCGGCACCCGAGTCCCGGCCTCGATCAGCGCACCGGACTCGGATATCTCAGTCTTGATCCGGAACACGTCGAAGTCGACGTTGACGTTGTCGGCGACGGCCTGCTCGTAGGTGTACTCGCTGACCAGATTCCCGCGGAAGAACCCGTAGGTCTGAGCGACCGGGGTAGCGGTCAGCCCGATCAGGGGTGCGTCGAAATACTCCAGGACCGAACGCCACTTCCCGTAGATCGAGCGGTGGCACTCGTCCACGATGACCAGGTCGAACGATTCAGGCGGGAAGTCGGGGTTGTAGCCCACGGTAACGTCTTCATCGGTGTCATAGTCGTCCAGCCCCGCGTCGTCTTCCTGAGGGATCGGTCTGCCGGACAGACCGAGGTAGAGGCGCTGGATGGTGGAGACGACGACGCTGGAGGAGGCCAGCATGTCGCTCCCGGTCAGCTGCTGCACGTTGTAGAGATCGGTGAACTTCCGGCCGTCTTCGGGGAGGGTGTAGTTCTCGAACTCGGTGCGCGCCTGGGTGCCGAGGTTGTTCCGGTCGACCAGAAACAGGATCCGCCCGGCTTTCGCATACCTTAGCAGCCGGTAGGAAAAGGTGGCTGCGGTGTAGGTCTTTCCTGCACCGGTGGCCATCTGGATCAGTGCGCGTTCCCGTCCGGCCGCGAGCGAGGCCTCCACTCCGTTGACCGCCTGGATCTGCGCCGGGCGCAGTCCCTCGCTGATTAACTCGGGCAGGCGCCGACGCAGCTTGGCCCGGTAGGTCGGGGCCTGAGGATCGGTCTGGGCGTCGTGCATCCACCGGGCCAGGGTGTCGGGCCGATGGAAGAAGAAGACGCTCCGGGACCGCGAGTCGGGGTCCAGGATGTTACGGAACCGAGTCAACCCGCCATCGCTGGCATACCGGAAGGGCAGGCTGTCGCGCCAGGCGTTCCGGCGCTGTCCGGCGGTGAGGTTCTCGGCGTACCGATCGGCCTGCTGCTCGGCGGCGGCCAAGTCCGCGCCCTCACGCTTGGCCTCGATGACGCCGACGAGCTTGCGGTCCACGTACAGCAGGTAGTCCGCCCTGCCGGCCTTCGTGGTGACCTCGCGGACGGCGACACCTTTCCCAGCCCACAGGTCCAGACCCGTTCCGGCATCCTGCACTGACCAGCCAGCCCAGGTGAGCATCTTGTCCAGCTGTACCCGGACCTGCGCCTCGTTGAGGGGTTCACGAGCCGCGGCCTCGGCGTTGACGAGTAGCTTCTCGCGCTCTTCCACCGTCGTGCTGCGGGTGGAAGCTTTGAACTCCTGCCGAAGGTTCTCCAGCTCACCGCGCATCGCGGAGACCAGTTCCGCCAGTTGGGCCTGGGCGGCGTGAGCGCGAGCCAGTTCGACTTCGGCAGCCTTCCGGGCGTCCTCGGCCGCCTGCTCGCGTGAGGTCTTGTTCGCGTAAGTGAGCCGGGCCTCTTCGAGAGCCTTCTGCGCCTCTCTGAAATCTCTACGCAGAGCTGCGATCTCGGTGCTGTCCGCTTCCGTGGTCGCCTGTTGCTCCGGTGGCCGGGGAGGCACGAAGGGGAGCTGATCGCGATTACCGGTCAGCAGCCGGTGAAACCAGACACCCAGCCGGAAACATGTCCGGACCGCTTCGAAGGCGGTGCGCTGCGCCGCCGGGGTGTTCTCAGCCGCCAGCCCATCATGGACGGCCTTGTTGCCGATACTGCGGATGTGGTCGAACGCCTGACCAACCTGTCCATGAAGGAAGCCCTCACGCTCCAGGGCGTGTAGCCGGTCGACCTGGCGCTCGCCCTCGACGCGCACCTGGCCCCGCCGTACCAGATCCGTGGCGAGGACTTCGCCGAACTGGCGGGCTTTGAACAGGGCGACGTTCGGATCGGTGAAGACAGCGGCCTCGGCACCCGCGCCGTAGAGGACGAGGAGCGGTTCATGAACGATGAGGTAGCCGAAGTTCGGTGATCGCTCGGCCAGGTCCTTGACCTGCTTCCCCATCCGGACTCCCGGTTGTCTCACGTTTTCCATGGTCGGTGCAGCCTTGCAGGCTATAGCAAAAGACATACCAATCGCACCATCCGTAACCATTTTCAATGGTCAAACGGACGAGCTGAGGAGGTTGATTTGGATCATGAAAATATGCTGTGCCGTCCTCCTGCCCGAGGGCTCCTCCGCATGCCGTACCACTGCCCTGAGGAACTCCAGGGCGGGCCGTGACCATGTCCGGTCCGTTTCGTCGCTGAACTCGGCGAATGTTCACGAAAACCCGTTACCGGTCTCGGCCATGTCCAGTTTGGAACTGAACACACGAGTCGGCATGCTGGAGTGGTGTCAACCATGACTACTCCGCTCGCTGACGTGGCCTCGTCCGACGCCACGCTGCGAGCCTTCCTGCACGGCCTGCCCGGTGTCGACCGGGTGGGCGCGGACCAGCGAGCCGTGATGCTCGGTACCCGGTCGATCAAGACGACCGCCAAGGCGGAGGCCGTCGACCTGGCCATCCGCATGGTGGACCTGACGACCCTGGAGGGCGCGGACACGCCCGGCAAGGTCCGCGCGATGTGCGCCAAGGCCGCCCACCCCGATCCGAGCGACCCGTCCGTGCCCAAGGTGGCCGCGGTCTGCGTCTATCCCGACCTGGTGGCCCTGGCGGCGGACGCGCTCGCGGGCTCCGGCGTGAAGGTGGCCAGCGTCGCCACCGCGTTCCCGAGCGGCCGCTCGTCGCTGGACGTCAAGGTCGCCGACACCGCGCTCGCGGTGGCCGCCGGCGCCGACGAGATCGACATGGTCATCGACCGGGGCGCGTTCCTGTCGGGCGGCTACGCGAAGGTCTTCGAGGAGATCGTCGCGATCAAGGCCGCCTGCGCCCGCCCCGGGGGCGGGCACGACGCGCACCTCAAGGTGATCCTGGAGACCGGCGAGCTCGCGACCTACGACAACGTACGGCGTGCGTCCTGGCTGGCGATGCTGGCCGGCGCCGACTTCATCAAGACCTCCACGGGCAAGGTCCAGCCCGCCGCCACGCTCCCGGTCACGCTGATCATGCTGGAGGCGGTCCGGGACTTCCTGGCGGCGACCGGCCGCAAGGTCGGGGTGAAGCCCGCGGGCGGCATCCGGACCACCAAGGACGCGATCAAGATGCTCGTCCTGGTCAACGAGACCGTCGGCGAGGGCTGGCTGGACCCCGACTGGTTCCGCCTGGGCGCCTCCACCCTGCTCAACGACCTGCTGATGCAGCGCCAGAAGATGGCGACCGGCCGGTACGCGGGCCCCGACTACTTCACTCTCGACTGAGGCGTTCACATGTTTGAATACGCACCGGCGCCCGAGTCGCGGGACGTCGTCGACATCAAGTCGTCCTACGGGCTGTTCATCGACGGCGAGTTCACCGACGGGGCGGGCGCCGCCTTCAAGACGATCAACCCCGCGACCGAGGAGACCCTGGCCGAGGTGGCCGCGGCCTCCGAGGCCGACGTGGACCGCGCCGTCCGGGCCGCACGCAGGGCGTTCGGCGCCTGGTCGGCGATGCCCGGCTCCGAGCGGGCCAAGTACCTGTTCCGGATCGCCCGCATCATCCAGGAGCGCTCGCGCGAGCTGGCGGTGCTGGAGACGCTGGACAACGGCAAGCCGATCCGCGAGGCGCGCGACGTGGACCTGCCGCTGGTCGCCGCGCACTTCTTCTACTACGCGGGCTGGGCCGACAAGCTCGGCCACGCCGGCTACGGGCCGGACCCGAGGCCGCTGGGCGTGGCCGGCCAGGTCATCCCGTGGAACTTCCCGCTGCTCATGCTCGCCTGGAAGGTCGCCCCGGCGCTGGCCTGCGGCAACACGGTGGTGCTCAAGCCCGCCGAGACGACGCCGCTGACCGCGCTGCTCTTCGCGGAGATCTGCCGCCAGGCCGACCTCCCGCCGGGTGTGGTGAACATCGTCACCGGCGCCGGGGAGACCGGCGCGGCCGTGGTGAACCACCCGGACGTGAACAAGGTCGCCTTCACCGGCTCCACCGAGGTCGGCCGCCTCATCGCGCGCAGCGTGGCGGGTTCCGGCAAGAAGGTCACCCTGGAGCTGGGCGGCAAGGCCGCCAACATCGTCTTCGACGACGCCGCGATCGACCAGGCCGTCGAGGGCATCGTCGACGGCATCTTCTTCAACCAGGGCCACGTCTGCTGCGCGGGCTCCCGGCTGCTGGTCCAGGAGTCGATCGCCGACGACCTGCTGGAGGCGCTCAAGCGCCGCCTGAGCAGGCTCCGGCTCGGCGACCCGCTGGACAAGAACACCGACATCGGCGCGATCAACTCCGCCGAGCAGCTCGCCCGGGTCCGCGAGCTGTCCGACATCGGCGAGGCGGAGGGCGCCGAGCGCTGGTCCCCGGCGTGCGAGATCCCGGGCCGGGGCTTCTGGTTCCCGCCGACGATCTTCACCGGGGTCGCCCAGTCGCACCGGATCGCCCGCGACGAGGTCTTCGGCCCGGTCCTGGCCATGCTGACCTTCCGTACCCCGGCCGAGGCCGTGGAGAAGGCCAACAACACCCCGTACGGCCTGTCGGCCGGAGTGTGGACGGAGAAGGGCTCGCGCATCCTGTGGATGGCCGACCGGCTCCGCGCGGGCGTGGTGTGGGCCAACACCTTCAACAAGTTCGACCCCACCTCGCCGTTCGGCGGCTACAAGGAGTCCGGTTACGGCCGGGAGGGCGGACGGCACGGGCTGGAGGCGTACCTCGATGTGTGAATACCGGAGGTCGGGACCCGGCGGGTCCAGGGCCCGCCGCTCCCAGAGCACCCGGGGCCACGGCTTCGCCCGCGCCGGTCGCCCGGCGCTGCGGGGCTGGTTCGCCCACCGGTGCGGGGTGAGCCGCTGCGGTCAGGTCTTCGTGCCGGTACGGCTGGCACAGCAGCAGAGCACGTGGAGAGGGCGCGGAAATGACTGACGCGGAGCAGCCGGGCAAGGCGCGGGCGGGAAAGGCGCGGGCGGGCAAGGAGCCGGGCGGGCGCGAGCGCTCGCCGGAGTCCGGGCCCGGGCGGCTGGCCGTACGGAAGACGTACAAGCTGTACATCGGCGGGGCGTTCCCGCGGTCGGAGAGCGGAAGGTCCTACCCCGTGGCCTCCTCTGAGGGCGAGTTCCTGGCCAACGCCTCGAAGGCCTCCCGCAAGGACGCCCGCGACGCGGTCGTCGCCGCCCGCAAGGCCTTCGGCGGCTGGTCGGGCGCGACGGCCTACAACCGGGGGCAGATCCTCTACCGGATCGCCGAGATGCTGGAGAGCCGCCGGGCGCAGTTCGCCGCGGAGCTGGCCGAGACGGGCGCCGAGCGGCCCGGCGAGGTCGTGGACGCGGCGGTCGACCGGCTGGTCTGGTACGCCGGGTGGTCGGACAAGATCACCTCGGTGGCGGGGGCGGCCAACCCGGTCGCCGGGCCGTACTTCAACCTCTCCTCGCCGGAGCCGACCGGCGTGGTCGCGGTGATCGCGCCGGACGAGCCGCTGCTGGGGCTGGTCTCGGTGATCGCCCCGGTGATCGTCACCGGCAACACGTGCGTGGTGGTCGCCAGCGAGCGGGCGCCGCTCCCGGCGATCACGCTGGCCGAGGTGCTCGCCACCTCGGACCTGCCCGGCGGCGTGGTGAACGTCCTCACCGGCTCGGTGAAGGAGATCGCCCCCTGGCTGGCCGCGCACATGGACGTCAACGCCCTCGACCTCACCGGCGTGGCCGACGCGGACCTGGCGGTGGCGTGCGAGCGGGCCGCGGCGGAGAACCTCAAGCGGGTGCTCCGCCCGTCCGCCCCGGACTGGTCGGCGACCCCGGCGTCCGCCGGATGACGGCCTTCCTGGAGACCAAGACGGTCTGGCACCCGACGGGCGTCTGACCCTTTCCCGCCGCGTCCTGCCCGTTCAGCGGGGCGGGGCGTGGCGGGGCCAGGGCTGGGCGGCCTCGATCTGGGCGGCCAGGGTGAGCAGCTGGGCCTCGCCGCCGGGGGCGGCGACGAGTTGCACGCCGATGGGCAGGCCGGTGGAGTGCCTGCCGTACGGGACGGTCATGGCGGGCCAGCCGGCCAGGTTCCAGGGGGCGGTGGCGGGGGCGTAGGTCAGGTTGGCACGGGCGTTGGCCAGCAGGCCGCGCTCGCCCCAGCGGGCGGCGGGCGGCGGGACCGCGGCGAGCGCCGGGGTGACGAGCACGTCGGCGTTGCCGAACCACTGGTCGGCGCCGTGGGCCCGCCAGCGGTCGCGCCCCTTGGCCCCGTCCGCGCCGAACCGGGCGAGGAGCCTCCCGGTGCGGGCCAGGGCCTTCGTGCGCCGTTCCAGCCTGCGGCGGTCGAGGCCGGCGACGTCCTCGCGGGCGCACGCGAACCAGGCGGCCACCGCGGCGGAACCGAGCCAGACGGCAGCCGGGCGTCGTGCTCCACGACCGTGTGCCCGGCTTCGCCGAGGGCGCGCGCGGCGCCGGTCACCGACTGCTGGAACTCCTCGTCCACCGCGAACCCCGGCGGGAGCGGCCGCGGCGCGACGGCGACCCGGAGCCGCACCGGCTCGGACGGGAGCAGCCCGCCCGGGTAGTCGTCGATCGTCTCCCCCACCCGCAGGGACTCGATCCGGTCGGGTGTGGCCAGGGACATGTCGCCGGCCATTACGGCGAGGGCGAGGGCGAGGTCGGCCACCGTCGTGGCGAGCGGGCCGTTCTCCGACATGGCGTGCCAGTCGTGCTCGGGCGGCGGGACCAGGCCGTGACCGGGCTTGATCGTGACGAGGCCGCAGCAGGCGGCCGGGATGCGCAGCGAGCCGAGCCCGTCGTTGCCGTGGGCCAGCGGGACCATCCCCGCCGCCACGGCCGCGGCGCTCCCGCCGGACGACCCGCCGGCGGTGCGGGCCGGATCCCAGGGGTTGCGCGCCGTGCCGTACACGCTGTCGGAGAAGCCGGCCAGGCAGAGCTCCGGCACGTTGGTGAGGCCGACGACCACCGCGCCCGCCGCGCGGAGCCTGGCCACCACGGGGTGGTCCTCGCGCTCGGGCGCGTCCGACGTGGCGGCCGAGCCGTTGCGGAGCGTCTCACCGCGGACCGCGACGTTGTCCTTGACCGCCACGGGCACCCCGGCGAGCGGCAGCTCCGCCAGGTCCCCGCGCTCCTGTACGGCGTGCGCCTCGGCGAGCGCGGCCTCGGCCCTGACCGTGCGGAACGCCCCGATGCGCCCGTCGCGTTCGGCGATCGCACCGAGGTGCTCCTCGACGACCCGCGGGGCCGTGGCCTTTCCCTGCCGCACGGCCTCCGCGATCTCCGCTGCGGATCTCCCCACCCACGACATACACCGAGTGTGGTCCTGCGGGCACTCCGAGGGGAAGCGCCCTATGTCTCAATCGGGTGACTTGTCGTCCTCCGGCGCCCTGCGCGGCTCGCGGCCCGCCTCCTTGAGCGCCCGGCGCAGGGCGTACTCGATCTGGGCGTTGACGCTGCGCAGGTCGTCGGCCGCCCACCTGGCGATCGCCTCGTAGACGGCCGGATCGAGCCGGAGCAGGAGCTTCTTGCGCTCGGCCATGCCGTCAGGAATAGAGGCTGCCGGCGTTGACCACCGGCTGGGTCGCCCGGTCGCCGCACAGGACGACCAGGAGGTTGGAGACCATCTGCGCCTTGCGCTCCTCGTCCAGATCCACCACGCCCTCCTCGGCCAGCTTGTCCAGCGCGAGCCGGACCATGCCCACGGCGCCGGACACGATGTGCGTGCGGGCCGCGACGACCTGGGCGGCCTGCTGGCGGACCAGCATCGCCTGGGCGATCTCCGGAGCATAGGCGAGATGGGTGATCCGCGCCTCCAGGACCTCGATGCCGGCGAGGTCGGTGCGCTCGCGCAGCTCGGCGGTGAGCTCCCCGGCCACCTCGGCGCCGTCGCGCAGGCTGGTCCGGCCCTCCTCGTGGGCGTCGTAGGGGTGGCTGGTGGCCAGGTGGCGGACGGCCGCCTCGGACTGGATCGCGACGTACTCCTCGTAGTCGTCGACGGAGAAGGCGGCCTTGGCGGTGTCGGTGACCTTGTAGACGACGACCGCGGCGATCTCGACCGGGTTGCCGTCGGCGTCGTTGACCTTGAGCTTGGCGGTCTCGAAGTTGCGCACCCTCAGGGTGACGTGCTGCTTGGTGGTGAACGGCAGGACCCACTGGAAGCCCGTCTCCTTCACCGTGCCGACGTAGCGGCCGAGGAACTGCACGACCTTCGCCTCGTTGGGGTTGACCACGGTGAACCCGCTGAGCAGGACGAGCGCGGCCAGGCCCCACGGGCCCACGGTGCCCAGCAGCGCCACGGCCGAGTCGGTCCAGCCGGCCGACACCACGACCGCCGCCAGCGCCGCGCCCAGCGCCAGCAGGCCGATCAGGACGAGGAAGCCGTTGACCCGGAATGCGCGTCGTTCCATGAATCCCACCTCTGCTATCGGGGGTCTATCGAAGTGATATCACCACGATAGCCCATAGGGTGGCGGGGTGCGCAAGCCGTACGGCGGGCGGGGCGCGCGAGCGGTACGGCGGGCGGCGTCCCCGGCCGGGCACGGGCCTGCAAGTGAGTCCCAAGTGCGCCCCCGCACACTGGGAGGCATGTGGTTCCTCGATCGCACGGCACGCCAGCTACGACGTCATCCCGCCCTGCTCACCTACCGGCCCCCTGAGCCGGCCCGGCTGGAGAGCCTGCTCCGCCAGTACGACCCCGACCTGACGTCGTCGGGGGACTGGTTCGTCGTGCGGGGGACCAGGGTCCGCTGGGTCGAGCTCACCGAGGACCGCGCCGCCAGGGCGCGCGTGCCCGCCGACCGGCGCGGGGCGATCATCGCCTGCGGCGGCGGGCACCGGACCGCGGGGACCTTCCTGCTGAACGGCCTGGCCAGCCGCCTGGGCGGGGCGCTGCACCCGCCGAAGGAGCACGACGACCACGTGGACGTCGAGGTGAACCTGGGCGGCCGCGCCGCGCTCGACTGCGAGGAGGTGGCCCACCTGGTGCGCCCGGTCCTCGGTGAGCGGGCCGTCGAGCATGACCACGAGCTGGGCCTGTGCCGGATCGGCGGCGAGGACGAGCGCCTCCAGGTGCACTACAGCCATCCGGAGCCCGACTGGACGGACGACACCGACCACCTGGTCGACCTGGAGCTCCGCCCCGACGGCCCGGACGACCCGGAGCTGGAACGCCTCTACCAGGCCGCCGTGGCCCTCGCCGCGGCCCTCGGCGGCACCATCCGCTCCAAGGACATGCCCGTCACCCGGTTCGAGGACATCGTCCCCACCCGGGACCGCCTGCCGGCTTGAGGGCCTGGAGCCGCTTGACGGCCCGCTTGACGGCCCGCTTGACGGCCTGAGACCGCCTGGCGGCCTGGGACTGCCTGGCGGCCTGGGACCGCTTGACGGTCCGGGGACGGGCTCAGCGGCGCGGGTTGGCGCGGCGGGTGGCGACGGCGGACAGGGGGTCCTCGGGCCAGGGATGCCGGGGGTAGCGGCCCCGCAGCTCGGCGCGGACCGCGCGGTAGCCCTCCCGCCAGAAGGAGGCCAGGTCCGAGGTGACCGCGGCCGGGCGGCCCGCCGGGGAGAGCAGGTGCACCACCGGGGCGACCCCGGCGATCCGCGGGGCGTCGTCCCAGCCGAACAGCTCCTGCAGCTTGGCGGCGAGGACCGGCCGCTCACCGGAGTAGTCGATCCTGATCCGGGACCCGCTCGGCACCTCGATCCGCTCGGGGGCCGTCTCGTCCAGCCGGGCGCTCCACGGGACCAGTCGGCGCAGGGCCGTAGCCGCGTCGAGGCGCTCCAGGTCGGCGCGGCGGCGGGCCCGGGACAGCTCGGGCTCCAGCCAGAGGTCGGCGGCCTCGACCAGGGCGGCGTCGTCCACGGCGGGCCAGGGTCGCCGAGCGCGCGCCGGCAGAAGGCCAGGCGCTCGCGCAGGGCGGTGGCCTCGGGGGTCCAGCGCAGGAGTGACGGGCCTTCGGCGCGCAGGCCGTCCAGGAGGGCGGGCCTGACGTCGGCGTCGCGCAGGGGGACCGAGGAGAGCTCGACGGCGCCGAGGTGCTCGACCCGGCGGGCCGTGACGTCCCCCTTGCGCTCGCCCGGCGGGACGCGCCAGACGACCTCGTCCGCGACGGAGTACAGGGGTGCGGCGGCGGATCTGGCGGTCTCCTCGTCGATCACGACGGCCTGCCTGATCCGCGCCGCCGCCGAGCCCGCGGGCCGGTCCGCGACCGCGACCGCGAGCCACTCCGCGGTGCCGAGCCGGGAGCCCGCGGGCAGTTCCGCGGCGGTCCCCGAGGCCATCAGGTAGGCCCCGCCCCGCCGCCTGGCGACCCGCTCCGGGTAGGCCAGCGCCACCACCAGCCCGGCGGTCTCGTCGTCGGTCCGCTCTCCGGTCCGGCCCCCGCTTCCGCGGCCGTTCTCCCCCGGTACGGCACGGGCCAGGCGCCCGGCCTCCTGACGCCAGCGGGCGGAGAACCCGTCACCGCCTCGGCGGGCCGTACGCCAGACCGCGACCAGGTCGTCGCCCGCGTCGCGGGGGAGCTGCTCCGACAGCAGCGCGACGACCTCGGCGGCCCGCCCGCCGGCGTCGACGAGGGCTCTGGCCAGGCGCGGGTGGACGCCGGCCGCGGCCATCCGACGGCCTCGGTCGGTGACCCGGGCCTTGGAGAGGTCGGGAGCGCCCTCCGCTCCCGCGCCGTCCGCGCTGCCTGCGGTGCCCGGGGTCACGAGGGCGCCGAGGGCGTGCAGCGTGCGGTGCGCGGCCTCCAGCGCGGCGGGCGGCGGCGGGTCGAGCAGGGCCAGGCCCTGCGCGGCCGGGTCGCCCAGC
>NZ_CDRNDK010000008.1:0-39635 GCF_977012225.1 Planomonospora algeriensis
GTGGCGGCCGCGCCGCCCGTGCACCGCGCCGCCACCCGCCCCGCCGCCCCGCAGGTACGGCGGGGCCGCCGCGAGCCAGTCGGGGCGGCCGACGAGCACGCCCGTGCCGAAGGGCGCGTAGAGCTTGTGGCCGGAGAAGACCACGTAGTCCAGGTCGAGCGCGGTCAGGTTGAGCGGGCGGTGCGGGACGAGCTGGGCGGCGTCGACGAGGATGCGGGCGCCGTGGCGGTGGGCGATGTGCGCCAGGGCGGCGATCGGCCAGAGCTCGCCGGTGACGTTGGAGGCGGCGGTCACCACGAGCAGCTTCGGGCCGTCGCGGTCCGCCAGGGCCGCCAGCGCCTCGTCGGCCGCGCGGACGGCCTCACCGGGGAAGGCGGGGGGCGCGAGCCGTACGGCGTCCGCCCAGGGCAGCAGCGAGGCGTGGTGCTCGGTGTCGAAGACCACCGCGGTGGTGCCCTCGGGCAGGGCGCGGGCCAGCAGGTTGGTGGCGTCCGTGGTGTTGCGGGTGAAGACCACCGCGTCACCGGGGCGGGCGCCGGTGAAGGCGCGGACCGTGTGCCGGGCCTGCTCGTAGCGGGCCGTGGTGAGCTGGGAGGCGTAGCCGGCGCCCCGGTGGACGCTGGAGTAGGCCGGGAGCGCGGCGGCGACCGCGGCGCTCACCGGCTCCAGACACGGCGCGCTGGCGGCGTAGTCGAGGTTGGCGTAGGAGACCAGCCGGCCGCCCCGGACGGGGACCTGCAGGTCGGCGCCGAGCACCGCGGGGATCGGCCGCTCCGCCGTGGCCGCCTGCCGGAGGAGCGGGTCCGCCGAGACCGCGGCCGGGGCGGCGGTGGTCCGGTCGGCGGGTACGGGGCGGGCTCCGGCGGGGACTGCGGTGCCGGTGGGGGCGGGGGTGAAGATTCCGAGGACGGACACGCCAGGACTCCTTCGAGGTCATCGGACCCCAAGCCCCGCAGGGTGGCGTTGGTGCGTGGAGCCCGCGCTTGCCCGGCACACCTCGTGCCGGACCAGGTCCTCACCCGGGGCACCCCGCCGCGGACGCGAGGGTTGCCGGCCAGCGAGCCGGGGCTTGTCACTGGCACTCATGACCTACAGGCGAACTATAACCACCACCGGGCGCGGTTCCGCAAGTCGGCCGTTCCAGCGGCTGCTCCACCGGCCGTTCCATCGGCCGTTCCACCGGCGGGTCGTGCCGCGCCTCGCCCGGCGCCGGGATCATCCCGGCGATCGTGGGCAGGAACTACCGGCGTCCGCCGATCGTCTACGCGGCGTGACCCCACGGAACGGCACGACCCCGCGAAGGAGACGGCGATGGACTGGGTGACCGACCCGCAGATCTGGATAGGATTCCTCACCCTCGTCGGCCTGGAGATCGTCCTCGGCATCGACAACATCATCTTCATCTCGATCCTGGCGGGCAAGCTCCCGCCCGAGCAGCGGGACCGGGCCCGGAAGCTGGGCCTGCTCGCCGCGCTGCTCAGCCGCCTGGCGCTGCTGCTGGCGCTGTCGTGGGTCATCCGGCTCACCCAGCCGCTCTTCGAGGTCGTCGGGCAGGAGATCTCGGGCCGCGACCTGATCCTGATCCTGGGCGGCCTGTTCCTGATCGGCAAGAGCGTCTTCGAGGTCCACGACAACCTGGAGGGCAAGTCCGGCCACGCCGGGGGCAGGGTGGCCGCCTCCTTCGGCGCGGTGATCCTCCAGATCATGATCCTGGACATCGTCTTCTCGCTCGACTCGGTGATCACCGCGGTCGGCATGGTGGACGAGATCGGCGTGATGGTCGCGGCCGTCGTCGTCTCGGTCCTGGTGATGCTGTTCGCCTCCGGGCCGATCAGCCGCTTCGTGGACAAGCACCCGAGCATCAAGATGCTCGCGCTGTCCTTCCTGATCCTGATCGGCGTCGTACTCCTGACCGAGGGCTTCGAGCAGCACATCCCCAAGGGCTACGTCTACTTCGCGATGGCCTTCTCGCTGCTGGTGGAACTGCTCAACATCCGCGTGCGGAGCAAGGCCGGGGCCGAGGAACCGGTCGAGCTGCACCACCGCTACGAAGAGGGCGAGACGGACAAGCCCGCGGGGTCCTAGCTGGGATTACGATGCCAATGTGAAGTTTGATCCCTGGAATCCGGAATTCGTCGCCCACCCGTACGACGTCTACGCCGAGCTGCGGCGGGAGCGGCCGGTCGGCTTCTTCGAACCGACCGGCCAGTGGCTGGTCGCCCGGCACGCCGACGTCAACGCGCTGCTCCGCGACCGCAGGCTCGGCAGGTCCTACCTGCACGTGGCCACCCACGCGGAGTTCGGCAGACCCGACGACCCCGATTTCCAGGACCCGTTCTGGCGGGTGATCCGGGCCGGGATGCTCGACGTCGAGCCGCCGGTGCACACCCGGCTGCGGCGGCTGGTGTCCAAGGCGTTCACCCCGCGCATGGTCGAGGCCCTGCGCCCCAAGGTCGCCGAGCTCGCCACCGGGCTCGTCGACCAGTTCGCCGAGAGCGGTGGGGGCGACCTCATCGCCGAGGTGGCCGAGCCGCTCCCGGTGACCGTGATCGCCGAGATGCTCGGCGTGCCCGAGGCCGACCGGCACCTGCTCCGGCCCTGGTCCGCCGAGATCTGCGGCATGTACGAGCTCAATCCCTCGGTCGAGGCCCAGCACACCGCCGTGCGCGCCGCGGAGGAGTTCTCCGACTACCTCGTCGGGCTGGCCCGCCACCGGCGGGAGCACCCCGGTGACGACCTGATCAGCGCGCTGGCGCAGGTCGCAGACGAGGGCGACGCGCTCACCGAGGCGGAACTGGTCGGCACCTGCGTGCTCCTGCTCAACGCCGGGCACGAGGCGACGGTCAACGTCACCGGCAACGGCTGGTGGTCCCTCTTCCGCAACCCCTCCGAGCTGGAGCGCCTCCGCGCCGACCACGGCCTGCTGCCGACCGCGATCGAGGAGCTGATGCGGTGGGACACCCCGCTGCAGATGTTCGAGCGCTGGGTGCTGGAGGACGTCACGGTCGGCGGGGTGGACATCCCGCGCGGCAGCGAGGTGGCCCTGCTGTTCGGCTCGGCCAACCGCGACCCCGAGGTGTTCGACGACCCCGACCGCCTGGACGTCGGCCGGGCGGACAACCCGCACATCTCCTTCGGCGCCGGCATCCACTTCTGCCTGGGCGCGCCGCTGGCCCGGATCGAGCTCGCCGAGTCGTTCGGCGCCCTGCTGCGCAGGGCCCCGGCGATGGAGCTCGCCGCCGAGCC
The DNA here is from genome assembly GCF_977012225.1 of Planomonospora algeriensis. Taxonomy (NCBI): domain Bacteria; kingdom Bacillati; phylum Actinomycetota; class Actinomycetes; order Streptosporangiales; family Streptosporangiaceae; genus Planomonospora; species Planomonospora algeriensis. The sequence continues at coordinate 3,247 of NZ_CDRNDK010000008.1, forward strand.
CGTCTGGGGTCCGGGTTACGTCATCCGCGGCCTGGAGTCCCTCCAGGTCCGCGTCTGACGCCGTCCGCGTCTGACGCCGCAGCCGAGCGGAACCCGCGTCCCGGAGCCGGACGCTCAGCGGCGTTCTGACCGTCAGCGGTGCCCGGTGACAGCGAGCGGCGCTCCTGGACGAGCCAGCCGAAGCCGCCCAGCCCGCCGGGGTCAAGGAGCTCCGCCTCCTCCGAGGCCCTCACCAGGGCCCGCAGGTAGCCGCGCGGGTCGGTGCGGGCGAGGTCGGCCGGAGGCCTGGTCCCGGTGAGGCCGAGGCCGCGCAGGGCCTCGCGCTGCGTGGTCAGCGCCGCGGTGGCGGCCCCGGCCCGCTCCCCGGCGGCCGCGCAGGCGTCCAGGGCGACGTGCGCGGTGATGTCGCAGGACCCGTCGGGCACAGGCGGGACGGCCGCCCCGTCGCGGTAGCCGGCCAGCGTGCCGTACGGCGGGCGGCGGCCCGAGGCGTGCGCGTAGTCGACGGCGATCGCCCGCCCCCCCCGCCAGCCGTACGACGACCTGCGCCCAGGCGTCGTCGCGGGGGACGCCGATCTCCGCCCGCTCGCCCGCCTTCCGCAGCGGCCACCAGCGGGCCAGCCAGGCCAGGTCGGCCGCCGCGGGCCGGTCGCCGAGCCGCTCCTCGCCGGTCTCCGGGTCGACCAGCACCAGCCGGGGCCCGTCCGGGGTCTGCTCGGCGACGTCCACGGGCACGTTGTCCAGCCACTCGTTGGCGATCGCCAGGCCGCGGATCCGGTCCGGCGGGACGGGTGACCAGGTGATCTCCGCGGGCAGTCCGGGCGGCCGGGGGGCCAGGTCCACCGCGGTCGTCCGGAGCCTGGCCCGCAGCTCCGCCGGGGCGAGCGCCGCGACCCGCGCGGCCAGGGCGCCCTCGCCCGCGCCGAGGTCCACCAGGTCGACCTTCGGCGGCCGCCCGAGCAGGTCGTCCACCGCCAGGAGCTCGCGCAGCACGGCCTCGGCGAACACGGCGGAGGCGCCGACCGAGGTCCGGAAATGCCGGGAGGGGCTCTCCCGCAGGTAGAAACCGTTCTCGCCGTAGAGCGCCCGCTCCGTCGCGGCGCGCCAGGTGAGCCACATGACCGGAGACGTTACCGGGGTTCCAGAGGGGCCCGCATGAGACGGAGATGACACGCCGGGTGAACGGGTTACCGCTTCCTGTCATCACTTTGCGTTAACGTTGCTCAAGCCGGTGGCAGACGGTGCCCGGCCCGCTCCCCCAGCGGGCGCGGTCCCGGCGCACTCCGGCAGCGCTGATCACTCGTGTCGGCATCATCGGGCGTCGGGCCCTGGGGAACGGCCCGGCGCCCGCCGCCGTCTCCGGGCGGTGGAGACCTCCTGACGCCGCGGTCGGCGGTTCCTGACGCTCCGGGCGACCAGACCATGTCTCCCGGCGCCACGTCTCCGGACGGGTGCCGTGACGCCACCGTCGGGGTTCGGCCCGTTACGCTGATGGACTGGGCATGTAGCTCCATGTTGGCGAAGGACGGGACATCGTGGACACAGGTGATCGCCCGGCGCGCTTGGCGGTCGGGGTGCTCGGGGCCGGACGGGTCGGCTCGGTGCTCGGCGCCGCCCTGGCGAGGGCGGGTCACCGGCTCGCGGCCGTCAGCGGCGTCTCCGACGCCTCCAGGCGCAGGGCGGCCGACCGGCTGGGCCTGACCCCCAGCAGTCCGGAGGACGTGGTGGCCCGCGCGGATCTCGTCCTGCTCACGGTCCCCGACGACGTGCTGCCCGGCCTGGTCGCCGGCCTGGCCGAGACGGGCGCCGACCTGCGCGGCAAGTTGCTGGTCCACACCAGCGGCGCGTACGGCCTGGCGGTGCTGAACCCGGCGGTCGAACGCGGGGCGCTCCCGCTGGCGCTGCACCCGGTGATGACCTTCACCGGCAGGGACGACGACCTGAGCCGGCTGACCGGCATCACGTTCGGCGTCACCGCCCCCGAGCCGCTCCGCCCGGTGGCCGAGGCGCTGGTCATCGAGATGGAGGGCGAGCCGGTCTGGATCGAGGAGCGGGACCGGGCGCTCTACCACGCGGCCCTGGCGAACGCGGCCAACCACATGGTCACGCTCATCGCGGAGTCCTCGGAGCTGCTGCGGAAGATCGGCGTGGACGAGCCGGGCCGGATGCTCGGCCCGCTGCTCGGCGCGGCCCTGGACAACGTGCTCCGGCTCGGCCTGGCCGGACTGACCGGTCCCGTGGTGCGGGGCGACGCGGGCACGGTCCGCAAGCACGTGGACGCGCTCATCCTCGCCGCCCCCGAGGCCGCGGACGCCTATGTGGCCCTCGCTAGGCTCACGGCGGACCGGGCGCTCGCGGCCGGGCTGCTCAAGCCCGAGGCCGCCGAGCGCCTCCTGGACGCCCTGGGAGGGAACATATGGACCTGATCGTGGCGGGCGACCGCGCGGAGCTGGCCGAAGCCCGCCGGACGCTGCGCGTCGGCCGCGAGGTCTTCGACGGCCGGGCCGGCCTGGCGCTGGTGCCGACCATGGGGGCCCTGCACGAGGGCCACCGCTCGCTCATGCGGCTGGCCAGGGAACGGGCCGACCGCGTGGCGGTGAGCGTCTTCGTCAACCCGCTGCAGTTCGGCCCGGGGGAGGACTACTCCCGCTACCCCCGGACGTTCGACGCCGACCTGGAGGTGTGCGCGGCCGAGGGCGTGGACGTCGTCTTCGCCCCCGCCGCCGAGGACATGTACCTGCCGGACCGGCAGGTCGGCGTGACGGCGGGCGCGATGGGCTCGATCGTCGAGGGCGCGTCCCGGCCGGGGCACTTCGACGGCATGCTGACCGTGGTGCTCAAGCTGTTCAACCTGGTTCGGCCGGACGTGGCGGTGTTCGGCCGCAAGGACGCCCAGCAGCTCGCGCTGATCCGCCGGATGGTCCTCGACCTCGACCTGCCGATCGAGATCGTGGGGGCCTCCACGATCCGGGAGGCGGACGGCCTGGCGCTGTCCAGCCGGAACCGCTACCTGTCGGCGGAGGAGCGGAACTCGGCGCTGGCCCTGTCCCGGGCGCTGTTCGCGGGGGCGGAGCAGCGGACCCCGGCGGAGATCCGGCGGGCGGCGCGCGCCGTGCTGGACGCCGAGCCGGGGGTGGCCCTCGACTACCTGGTCCTGGTGGACCCGGCGACCTTCACCGAGGCGTCCGGCGACCACACGGGGGAGGCGGTCCTCGCCGTCGCCGCGAAGGTGGGGACTACCCGGCTGATCGACAACGTTGTTCTGACGCTGGGCCGACCGTAATCTGGTAGCGCTCTGCAGACCCCTGTCCGGCGTGCACGCCCGTGAGGCGGCGCGACCTTCGAAAGGTGAACGGCGCATGCTCCGAACCATGCTCACGTCCAAGATCCACCGTGCCACCGTCACCCAGGCCGACCTGCACTACGTGGGATCGGTCACCATCGACGAGGACCTGCTGGACGCGGCCGGGCTGCTGCCCGGGGAGCAGGTCCACATCGTGGACATCGACAACGGCGCGCGCCTGGTCACCTACACCATCGCCGGGCCCAGGGGCTCGGGCGTCATCGGCATCAACGGCGCCGCCGCCCGGCTCGTCCACGAGGGCGACCTGGTGATCATCATCGCGTACGGCCAGATGGAGGACGCCGAGGCCCGGGCCTTCCGGCCCCGGGTCGTGCACGTCGACCGGGGCAACCGCGTCATCGACCTCGGCGACGACCCGGCCGAGCCGGTCCCCGGCTCCGCCGCTCTCCGGGGGGACCTGGTCTCCGGCTGACCTTCCGGCCGAGCCGCTCTCCGGCTGACCTCTCGGCGGGGTCGGCCTCCCGGTTCCGCCGTTCTCCGGGGGACCCGGTCTCCGGCCGGTCTTCCGGGCGAGCCGGTCCCCGGTCCCGCCGGCCTTCCGTCCGGGCAGGTCCGAGACCTTCACCGGTCTCCTCTCCGGGCCGCGCCGGTCCGGAGAGGAGATCTCCTGCCTACCCGGGGAAGCCCCGGCCTCCGCGGGGCGTTATCGTCATGGTGACGAAATCCGTGGACCCCCAGACCTCCACGGGCCCGCTCGGGGGCTCCGGCCATGACTCCCGAGCCGCGACGCGCGGCGTCGCAACAGACAGGAGGCGACCATGAGCATCCCGATCCCCCGGAAACTGACCGCGCCCGAGCCGGGATGGACGGTCGACGCGGACGTGGTCGTGGTCGGCTCCGGGATCGCGGGCCTGACCTTGGCGCTCCGCCTGGCGGCCCTGGACCCCGGGGCGAAGGTCCTGGTCGTCACCAAGGACGTGCTCTCGGCGGGCTCCACCCGCTGGGCGCAGGGCGGCATCGCCGCCGTGCTCGACCCCGCCGACACCCCCGAGGAGCACCTGTACGACACGCTCGTCGCCGGGGTCGGCCTCTGCGATGAGGAGGCGGTCAGGGTCCTGGTGACCGAGGGGCCGGACGCGCTGCGCGGGCTGATCGCCGCGGGCGCCCGCTTCGACACCGACGCCGAGGGCGGCCTCCAGCTCACCCGCGAGGGCGGCCACCGGCGCGACCGCATCGTGCACGCGGGCGGCGACGCCACCGGCGCCGAGGTGCAGCGCGCGCTCGTGGCCGCGGTCCGGGCGTCGGAGATCGAGGTGATCGAGCACGCGCTGGTCCTGGACCTGCTGAAGGACGCGCGCGGTCACGCGGCCGGGGTGACCCTGCACGTGATGGGCGAGGGCTCGCGCGACGGCGTGGGCGCCGTGCGGTCCCGCGCCGTGGTGCTCGCCACCGGCGGGATGGGCCAGGTCTACGCCGCCACGACCAACCCGGCGGTCTCCACCGGGGACGGCGTCGCGCTCGCGCTGCGGGCCGGGGCCGTCGTGCGCGACCTGGAGTTCGTCCAGTTCCACCCGACCGTGCTCTGGCTGGGCGAGGACTCCACCGGCCAGCAGCCGCTGATCTCCGAGGCGGTCCGCGGCGAGGGCGCGGTGCTGATCGACTCAGGCGGCGTGCGGTTCATGGCGGACGTGCACGAACTCGCCGACCTGGCGCCCCGGGACGTGGTGGCCAAGGCGATCATGCGGCGGATGCGGGAGACCGGCGCCGAGCACATGTACCTCGACGGGCGCCACTTCGGCGAGGAGAAGTGGCGGACCCGCTTCCCGACGATCCACGCGGTCTGCCTGGAGCACGGGATCGACCCGGTCACCCAGCCGATCCCGGTCGCCCCGGCCGCCCACTACGCCAGCGGCGGCGTCCGCACCGACCTGCACGGCCGTACCAGCGTGCCGGGCCTGTACGCCTGCGGAGAGGTGGCCTGCACCGGCGTGCACGGCGCCAACCGGCTGGCGTCCAACTCCCTGCTGGAGGGCCTGGTCTTCGCCGAGCGGATCGCCGCCGACGTGCACGCCGTACGGCCCGCGCCCGGCGAGCCGGTGGCCGACGGCGCCGACGGCAGGGCAGAAGGGCTGGTCGACCCCCGGGCCAGGCCGCGGATCCAGGCGCACATGAGCCGGGGCGCGAGCGTGCTGCGCAGCGAGAAGAGCCTGGGCGAGGTGAGCCGCGCCCTGGTGAACTCCCGCTGGACGCCGGTGGCGGTCGAGCCGTGCACCGAGTCGTGGGAGGCCACCAACCTGCTCACCGTCGCCTCCGCCCTGGTGGAGGCCGCCCGCGCCCGCGAGGAGACCCGTGGGTCACACTGGCGGGAGGACTTTCCCGACCGTGACGACCACCGGTGGCTCGGCCACCTCGACGTGACCCTGACAGGGGAGGGACTGATCATGAACCATCGTCCGCACGGGGAGGCGCTCCCCGCGCACCTGGCCGAGGAGCTGACCGCGGCGGGGCTGGACCCGGCCGAGGTGGGCGCCGTGATCGAGGCCGCGCTCCGGGAGGACCTGCAGGAGGCCGGCGACGTGACGAGCATCGCCACGATCCCGGCCGGGCAGACCGCCACCGCGGACGTGGTGGCCAGGGTCGACGGGGTGGTCGCGGGGCTCGCGGTCGCGGAGGCGGTCTTCGCCCGGCTCGGCGCGAGCCGTACCGAGCGGCACGTCAAGGACGGCGAGCGGGTGGAGCGGGGAGACGTGCTGATGACCGTCACCGGCACCACCCGGGACCTGCTGACGGCCGAGCGGACCGCGCTGAACCTGCTCACCCACCTGTCCGGCGTCGCCTCGCTCACCGGCCGGTGGGTCCGGGCGGTCGAGGGGACCGGCGCCCGCGTCCGGGACAGCCGCAAGACGCTGCCGGGCTTGCGCGCGCTGGAGAAGTACGCCGTCCGGGCGGGCGGCGGGGTCAACCACCGCATGTCGTTGTCGGACGCGGCACTGATCAAGGACAATCACGTGGTGGCCGCGGGCGGGGTGGCCGAGGCGTTCCGCGCGGTCCGCGACGCCTACCCCGGCCTGCCGATCGAGGTCGAGGTCGACCGGATCGACCAGATCGAGCCGGTGCTGGCGGAGGGGGCGGAGGAGATCCTGCTGGACAACTTCACCGTTCCGCAGCTCCGCGAGGCCGTACGCCTGGTCGGCGGACGGGCGCGCCTGGAGTCCAGCGGGGGGTTGACCTTGGAATCGGCCCGTGACGTGGCCGAAACCGGTGTTGACTACCTTGCGGTGGGCGCGCTCACGCACTCGGCGCCGGCCCTGGACATCGCCTTGGACCTTCGGGGGAACTGATGCTGCTCGCCATCGACGTAGGCAACACTCACACCGTTCTCGGCCTGTTCGAGGGCGAGGAGGTCATCGAGCACTGGCGGATCGCCACCGACGCCCGGCGCACGGCCGACGAGGTCGCGGTCGTGCTGCAGGGGCTGCTGGCGCAGTCGCCGCTGCTCAAGGGGGCCGACGTCGACGGCATCGCGCTCTGCTCCACGGTGCCGTCGGTGCTCAACGAGATGCGCGAGATGTGCCGCCGCTACTACGGCGACGTGACCGCGGTGATCGTGGAGCCCGGCGTGCGCACCGGGGTGCCGGTCCGGATGGACAACCCGAAGGAGGTCGGCAGCGACCGCATCGTCAACGCGCTGGCGGCCATCCAGCTGTACGGCGGGCCGTGCATCATCGTCGACTTCGGGACCGCGACCTCCTTCGACGCCGTCTCCGCCAAGGGGGAGTACGTCGGGGCGGTCACCGCGCCCGGCATCGAGATCTCGGTGGACGCGCTGGCCGCCGCCGGGGCGCAGCTGCACAAGGTGGAGCTGATCCGGCCCCGGTCGGTGATCGCGAAGAACACGGTCGAGGCGCTCCAGTCCGGCATCATCTACGGCTTCGCCGGCCAGGTGGACGGGATCGTGGAGCGGATGGCCGCCGAGCTGGCCGAGGACCCGGACGACGTCACGGTGGTCGCGACCGGCAGCGCGGCGCCGCTCGTGGTGAGCGAGTCCGCCTCGATCGACGTGCACGAGCCGTGGCTGACGCTGATCGGACTCCGGCTCATCTACCACCGCAACACCATGTAGTCGGGTGCAGTCCGGGAGCGGCCCGGACATCGGTAACCTTGACCGCGTGACCGACCATGTGACTGCAGCCGAGGATCTGCCCGAGCAGATGCGCGTGCGCCGGGAGAAGCTCGACCGCCTCCGTTCCGAGGGCGTCGACCCCTACCCGGTGACCTTCCCGCGCACCGCGACCAACGCCGAGATCCGCGACAAATACGCCGATCTCGCCGCTGACACCGCGACCGGTGACAGAGTCGGCGTCACGGGCCGCGTCATGCTCTCGCGGACCGGCGGCAAGCTCTGCTTCGCCACCATCCGGGACGGCTCCGGCGACCTGCAGGTCATGATCTCGCTGGACAAGGTGGGCGAGGAGTCCCTCGCCGCCTGGAAGCGCGACGTCGACCTGGGCGACCACATCGGCATCGAGGGCGAGGTGATCACCTCGCGCCGCGGTGAGCTGTCCATCCTGGCCGACCGGTGGGCGATCACCTCCAAGTGCCTGCGCCCGCTGCCGGAGAAGCACGCCGGGCTCACCGACCCCGAGGCGCGGGTACGGCTGCGCTACGTGGACCTCATCGTCAACGACGAGGCCCGCAAGATGGCCTACACCCGCAGCGCCGTCGTCCGCGCGATCCGTGACTTCTGGCACGGCGAGGGCTACCTCGAGGTCGAGACGCCGATGCTGCAGCCGATCCACGGCGGCGCGGCGGCCCGGCCGTTCAAGACCCACATCAACGCCTACGACATGGAGCTCTACCTCCGCATCGCGATCGAGCTCTACCTCAAGCGGCTCGTGGTCGGCGGCATCGAGAAGGTCTTCGAGGTCAACCGCAACTTCCGCAACGAGGGCGCGGACGCCACCCACAACCCCGAGTTCACCATGCTCGAGGCGTACGGGACGTATCTCGACTACAACGACATGGCCGACCTGACCCAGCGGATGATCCAGAGCGCGGTCGTGGCCGCGCTGGGCCGTTCCGTGGTGGAGCACGACGGGGTGGAGGTCGACCTCGGGCTGGCCGAGTGGCCGCGGATCACGCTGTACGGCTCCGTCTCGGAGGCGCTCGGCGAGGAGGTCACCACCGAGACCTCCCTGGACCAGGTCCGCAAGCTGGCCGACGCGCGGGAGATCCACTGGGACCCCAAGTGGGGCCAGGGCAAGCTCGTCCAGGAGATATTCGAGGCGCTGGTCGAGCACACCCTGATCCAGCCCACGTTCGTCATGGACTACCCGCTGGAGACCTCCCCGCTGGCCCGCCAGCACCGCGACAACCCGCTGCTGACCGAGAAGTGGGACCTGATCGGGTTCGGCACCGAGCTGGGCACCGCCTTCTCGGAGCTGATCGACCCGGTCGAGCAGCGCCGCCGCCTCACCGAGCAGTCCCTGCTCGCCGCGGGCGGCGATCCGGAGGCCATGCAGCTTGACGAGGACTTCCTGGCCGCCCTGGAATACGCCATGCCGCCGACCGGTGGCATGGGGCTGGGGATCGACCGCCTCGTGATGGCCTTCACCGGTAAGAACATCCGCGAGACCATCCTGTTCCCGCTGGTCAAGCCGACCGGCGGAGCCTGACGGACGTCCGCGGCCGGGGCGGCGGTGTGTTCCCGCGCCCCGGCCGCGGCGGTGCGTTCCTGCGCGTGTGTTCCCGCGCGCCCCGGCCGCCGTGGTGCGTTCCCGCGCGCCCGGGCGCGCCTTTGAAGGTGCGGCTCAGAAACTCCGTTTCGGCCGTGTCCTATATCGCCGGATGCTCAATCATCTCGGCGCGGCATTAACGAATGTAGAGAAATGAGCCTCGCGTCCGGTGACCGGACAGAGGCTCCTTCTGTTTGCCGTGTTACTCCAGTGGCGAACGTGACAAAAGTCTCATACTCCTTGTGGAATGAGGATGGAAGCCCCCTTCGCGGGCATGACGGCCGGACCGCCCCGCTGGCGAGGAAACCGCCCGCCCGGGCCCGTCGCCCGTGCTGGCAGGCCGTTCGCCGGCCGTCCCGGGACCCGGAGCGGCCTGCCCGCGGCGCGTCCCCGTCCGGTCTCGGCTTATTCGCAAAACCCCGACATATCGTCAGTACTTCACGTAATAGCCACTAAGTCAATCTAGGTCCCCGGATCTATGGAGAGCAGAACTTGACGACCTTTGAAGAAGGCGTTTACCGTTCCTGACGGGCGACATTGGTTCCGATCACACTCACGGCTGGATGCCGGTGCGGGGGAGGACCTCTAGATGGCATATCCAGAAGTCGTAGTGGATGCCCGTCGCGGCCTTCTGGCCGTGAGCGAGGTGGATCTGAGTGACGAGGATCTCGTCCTCCTGGCGGAGCTCGCCAAGGGGGTCACGGTGGACCGCGTGGGACGGCGCCTCGACATCAGCGGGCGCACCGTCCGGCGGAGGCTGCGCGGCATCTGCGACCGCATCGGCGTGGCCACGGCCATCGAGGCCGTGGCGTGGGCCGCGCGCCGCCGCCTGATCTGACCCGCGTCCGGTCCGGGCCCGCGCCCGCCGGACTCCGTCTCAGCCGGCGATCCGTACGGCGCCGGCGAACGGACGGCCCGCGATCGGAGCGATGCGGACGACGTCGCCGGTCCGCGGCGCGTGGACCATCAGGCCCCCGCCGATGTAGATCCCGACGTGGTGCAGGTCGTTGTGGAAGAAGACCAGGTCTCCGGGGCGCATCTCCCCCTTGGAGATGTGGGTGCCCGCGGTCCACTGGTTGCCGGTGTAGTGCGGCAGGCTGATCCCGACCTTCTGGTAGGCCCACATGACCAGGCCCGAGCAGTCGTAGCTGTTGGGACCCTCGGCGCCCCACACGTAGGGCTTGAGCTGCTGGCTGAGCGCCCAGCGGGCGGCCTCGGCGGCCTTCCCGCCGCCCACGATCGGCATGTCGACCTTCACGGCCCGGCCCCCGCCTCCGGCGCGCTCGCGCACCTCCCGGAACAGGTTGCTCTCGACCCGGGCGACCAGCCGCTCGATCTTGGTGCGCTTCGTGCCGAGCTCGTCGAGGAGGGCGCCGACCTCGGCGGTCCGGGCCTTCGCGCTGGCCTTCGCCCGCTCGGCGGCCTGGATCGCCCGGCTGATCTGGGCGACCTCCTCGCTCTGCTGCTGCTGGAGGGCGTAGGTGGCGGCCGCCTGGTCGAGGAAGGCGTCGGGGTCGTTGGAGGAGGTGAAGGCGAGACCGCCGCCCAGGCCGCCCGTCATGTAGCTGCTCTGCGCGAGCAGGCTCGCCTTGTGGCGCCGGGACTCCAGCTGGGACTCGCTGGTGGCGAGGGTCTTCTTGGCGGCGGCGGCGGCCCGTTCGGCCTGCTTGAGCTTGACCCGCTCCCCGTTGTACTGCTCGGTGAGCTGGGCGATCTCCGTGTGCAGCTTGTCGGCCTGCTTGGCGAGCTGCTGGAGGCTCGGCTGGGGGTCGGCGGTGGCGACCAGGGGGGTCCCCAGGGTCAGGGAGGCGAAGACGGCTGCGACGACGGTGATCCGGAGCGGGAATCCGTGCGGGGTGCGTTCTCGATAGCGGGCGTGCTTGCCCGCATGCTCTCTCCCGCGTTCGCGCGTGCGCTTCACACCAGGCTCCTCTTCCTCGCACCGCCTACCGGGTTAGCTGACGGGTTCGGGCCGGAGGCAGCCCTACCGAGAGCACTGGCGGCGTCTCGGATTCACCCCGGGGGACTTCAGGGAGGTGGGTCCCCGGTTCTCCGGGTTCGGAGATTCGGCGGGTCGGCTCTCGGGGTGAGCCGACATCGAGCCTGGACACTAGTGCAAGGGGAGTTCAAGCTCAACCAGAACTCCAAACTTGGTAAGGGTTCTCAAACAAGGAAATCACGGACAGGTCACACGGAACCTCGGTCAACTGGCATTACGCCGCTCCGTATCCGGCCCCCGGCCGCAGGGGCGGGGTCTTCGCAGGTCCGCGGCGATGCGCTCGGAAAGCGCGGAGGCCGCGAGCGGGTCGGCGGCGCACGGTACGGCTCACCTCTCGTGAGACGTGATGCTTTTGAGAGGCGAGTTAAGGACGAGCCGTAACTGCAGACGACAGAGGACGTACTCTGATCAGTTGTGACTTCTCCGCTCCCTGCGGGAGCGGCTTCCCGCCTCCCTCGGAGTGAGGAAGGCGACGGCCAGGCCCTGACCGTTTCGAACACGGGAACCACGAGAGGGATCTCCCCACCAGGGTGGGACCGGCGGTTCCCCCGCTAGGAGAATGATGGAGCAGGTTGCGGAGCACTTCCCCGCGCAGGCCGTACCCGATGCCGAGACGATCGCGGTCCGCCGGGCGCGGACCCCGGACGTGCGGTCCATCAGGCGGCTCGTCGACACCTACGCCGGGGCGGGCCCGCGCCTGCTGGAGAAGGCCACCGTCACGCTGTACGAGGACGTCCAGGAGTTCTGGGTGGCCGAGCGGGTCGGCCGGATCGTCGGCTGCGGGGCGCTGCACGTGCTCTGGGAGGACCTGGCCGAGATCCGCACGGTCGCCGTCGACCCCTCCTGCCGGAAGATGGGCATCGGGCACCTGATCGTCTCCCAGCTCATCCGCGCCGCCCGCGAACTGGGCCTGCGGCGGGTCTTCTGCCTGACGTTCGAGGTCGATTTCTTCGCCCGGCACGGATTCCGCGAGATCCAGGGGACGCCGGTCTCCCCGGAGGTCTACGCGGAACTCCTCGCGTCCTACGACGAGGGCGTCGCGGAGTTTCTCGATCTTGAGCACGTGAAGCCGAACACCTTGGGGAACACCAGGATGTTGCTGCACCTCGGTGAGAATGACGCCGGGGCTGACTCCAAGGAAAGGTGACTGTTCTTACCTATGTCGATACCTTGTGCAGCAGCAAGCATGCATGTCTGACATAAGACACATGCCCAGTCGAAGTGAGGTGACGCGGTGAGCACCGGACAGCCGCCGTATCCGCAGGATGATCCCGACCGCGATCGCACACCGTCGGGGCAGCCGGAATACGGACAGCAGAACGCCTACGGTCAGCACGGTCAGGGCGGGCACGACCCCGACGTGACGATCGTGGGATACCGGGGTGAGGGCACGGGTCCGCAGACCCCGCCCGCCTACGGCCAGCAGGGGTACGGCCAGCAGCCCGGCTACGGGCAGCAGGGCACGGGCGCGTACGGCCAGCAGGGCTACGGCCAGCAGGCGGCCCAGCCCGGGTACGGCCAGTCGGCCTCGCACGAGCAGCCCGGTTACGGGCAGCAGGGCTACGGCCAGCAGGCGTCCCAGCCCGGCTACGGCCAGCAGCCCGGGTACGGCCAGCAGGCGCCCGGCTACGGCCAGGGTTACGGCCCGCAGGGCGCGACGCCCCCCCGGCGCCCCCGCTCCGCTCGCGGAGTGGTGGCAGCGCCTGGTGGCCCGTCTCATCGACGCGGTGATCCTGGCGATCCCCACGGTCATCCTCAGCTTCGCGCTGGCCGGACTGATCGTGCTGCCCAGTTTCAGCGCCACCGGGGTGAGCGGGGGGAGCACCTTCCTCTACGACCTGCTCACCGCGATCCTCGGCGTCCTGATCTACGGCGGCTACGAGTTCTTCATGCTCAAGCAGAACGGCCAGACCGTCGGCAAGATGGTCATGGGCATCAAGGTGGTCCCGGTCGGGAGCGTCTCGACGGCCGGCGGGCTCTCCGCGGACGCCGCGATCAAGCGTGCGGGTGTGCTCTACGGCCCGCAGGGCCTGCGCTGGATTCCGCTCGTCGGATGGTTCACCGGCATCTTCAGTCTGGTGAACGTGCTCTGGCAGTTCTGGGACAAGCCCTTCCAGCAGTGCCTGCACGACAAGGTCGCCTCGACGGTGGTCGTGAAGATCAAGTAGTTCCGTGATCGACGGGGCCGGCGGAGGAACCGCCGGCCCCGCTTTCATGCCCGGGCGGGAAAACGGTGTCGGGCGGTCTCCCCGGGGCAGACTGCGGAAGACTGCAAAACCATTCGCGCCGGCGGGAGGAACGCCATGGCCGCCTCTCCGCGCTCCGAAGACAATCACCTCGGGCCGGCCTCTCCTCCGCCCGCGGGCTCTTATCCGGCCGCGCCGCTTCCACCGCTCCCGGAAGGGACCGGCTTCCCCCTTTCCCGGACCGGCGGGGCCGACGGAGGCCGAGCGAGGACCCCCGCCCCTTCGGGAGACGGGGTAACGCCATCGGGTAAGGGAGTCTTCCGCCGGATGGATCCGCCGCTTCCGTCGCCGTATCCGGCGGCCCCGGACACTCCGCCGCCCGCTGAATGGTGGGAACGATTGGCGGCCCGCATCATCGACGCCGTCGGCTTCGTGGCGGTCTACTGGATTCTCTCGCTGTCGTTCTACTCGCTCCTCACGCCGGCGGGTGAAGGGCGTACCGCCGACGCCCGGGCGCTGCCGGGGTTCTTCGCCGGTCTGATCGCCTTTGGCGGTTATACGCTCTACGACTATGTCCTGCACGCCCGGGACGGCCGTACCGTCGGTAAGAAACTGATGAGGATCAGGCTGGCCCCGTACGGCGGTGCGGACCGAGGCCGGGCCGGTCTGATGAGGCGGGCGGCTCTCTACCCCGGTGTTCTACTGACCGCGGGCATTCCCGTGGTGGACCTCCTGGCCGCGGTCCTCGGCTTCGCGGGGGCCCTGTTCATCCTCATGGACAAGCCCCTTCAGCGGGGGCCGCACGACAGGCTGGCGGGGACCGTGGTGGTCAAGGACCTGCGGTGATGCGGCCCGCCGGGGAAAGCGATCAACCTGTGATCACTCTGTCACTCTTTTCCCCGGCGCTTTACGGAGTGCAACCGGTAAGACGCCTGGAGAGAAGCATTAAGGTGGTGGATGAGCGTCATGGGCGTCCTGGGACGCACATCGCTCCTGGAAGCCGCTATGGTCATGTGTGGGCCGATCCGCCCGTCCGGTCGCGCTCCCGGACCGCGATGTCGCCACGGAAAATCTCATGACCCGGAATGTCGCCCCGGTGCGGAGTGAGGACCAATGTACGAGGTAATGTCCGCGTTGATACCCCCTGCGGTCGTCGGTGGGGTCTTCGTGTATGCAGTTTTCAAGCTCCTTCGCAGTGAGGCGGCCGGTCGCCGTCCCGCGAAACGTGCCGATCAGGGCGAGTCGCAGAACGGCTGAGCCCCTCTTCCCCCGCTTCCGTGGAGAATCACCGGGCTTCGGAATTGCTGCGCTCTCACCATGGGTATATGTTTGGCTAGCGAATGAAACAATACTCCGCGAAAGGATTGCGTAGATGGCCAAGCAGATCCAGGAGATTCTCATCGACGACCTCGATGGGGGCGAGGCCAATGAGACTGTCTCCTTCGCGATTGACGGCACCAGCTATGAGATTGACCTGAGTGACGTAAACGCGAAGAAGCTCCGCGACTCCCTCTCGCCTTTCGTGGCGAGCGCCCGTCGCGCCGGGGCCCTCGCCCCTCGCCGCCGCCGCGCCGGCGGGACGAGGGCGCTGACCCGGGAGAAGAGCGCCGACATCCGTGCGTGGGCCAAGTCCCACGGCATGAACGTCAGCGAGCGCGGCCGGATCGCCTCAAAGATCGTCGAGCAGTACGAGGCGGCGCACTGACCGGTGGTCGGCGAGAGCGGTTCGCCGGCCGGTGAATCATGCGGTCATGGCGGTCACGGTGGGGTCCGGTGACGGCCATGACCGCATGATGCGTTCCGGGACCCGTCCCGCCGCTCCCGTCCGGGCCGCTCCCGTCCGGACCCGCGGTCCGTCCTCGGAGCGGGCTCCGGAGACCCTCTCCATGGCGTGTCCGGCGCGCACGGGCCGCGAATGCGGTCTCAGTGGTCGATAAACGTCGTTCGCTTGCGGCGTATCGGGAACATCGCACCCCCGACAGGTAGTTGGATAGAGCGTGAACGCCCTGCTCTCGGGGAACGTCTTCTACGTAGAGCGGTTGCCGGGTCGGGGCTACCATGCGGGAGGACAGGGCCCGGATATCCCGGACCTGCCTGACCGCTCTGTGAGGAGCGACGAGATGTTCGAGAGGTTCACCGACCGCGCACGGCGGGTTGTCGTCCTGGCCCAAGAAGAGGCCCGGATGCTCAACCACAACTACATCGGTACGGAGCACATTCTTCTTGGTCTGATCCATGAAGGTGAAGGCGTTGCCGCCAAGGCTCTGGAGAGCCTCGGCATCAGTCTTGAGGGTGTGCGTCAGCAGGTCGAGGAGATCATCGGCCAGGGACAGTCCGCGCCGTCGGGGCACATTCCGTTCACCCCGCGCGCCAAGAAGGTCCTTGAGCTGTCGCTCCGCGAGGCCTTGCAGCTGGGTCACAACTACATCGGCACCGAGCACATCCTGCTCGGCCTCATCCGTGAGGGCGAGGGCGTCGCCGCCCAGGTGCTGGTGAAGCTGGGCGCCGATCTCAACCGGGTGCGTCAGCAGGTCATCCAGTTGCTCCACGGCTACCAGGGCAAGGAGCCGGCCGCCTCGGGCTGGCCGCAGGAGGCCGCGCCGTCGACCTCCCTCGTGCTCGACCAGTTCGGCCGCAACCTGACCCAGGCCGCCCGCGAGGGCAAGCTCGACCCGGTGATCGGCCGCGACAAGGAGATCGAGCGGGTCATGCAGGTCCTCTCCCGGAGGACCAAGAACAACCCGGTTCTGGTGGGCGAGCCCGGCGTGGGCAAGACCGCCGTCGTCGAGGGCCTGTCCCAGAAGATCGTCAAGGGCGAGGTGCCCGAGACGCTCAAGGACAAGCAGCTCTACACCCTGGACCTCGGCGCGCTGGTGGCCGGCTCGCGCTACCGCGGTGACTTCGAGGAGCGCCTGAAGAAGGTCCTCAAGGAGATCCGCACCCGCGGTGACATCATCCTGTTCATCGACGAGCTGCACACGCTCGTCGGCGCGGGCGCCGCGGAGGGCGCGATCGACGCCGCCAGCATCCTCAAGCCGATGCTGGCCCGCGGCGAGCTGCAGACCATCGGCGCCACCACGCTCGACGAGTACCGCAAGCACCTGGAGAAGGACGCGGCGCTGGAGCGGCGCTTCCAGCCGATCCAGGTGGCCGAGCCCAGCCTCAGCCACACGATCGAGATCCTCAAGGGCCTGCGCGACCGCTACGAGGCGCACCACCGCGTCTCCATCACCGACGGCGCCCTGGTCGCCGCCGCGCAGCTGGCCGACCGCTACATCAGCGACCGGTTCCTGCCGGACAAGGCGATCGACCTCATCGACGAGGCCGGCTCGCGCATGCGCATCCGCCGCATGACCGCGCCGCCGGACCTGCGCGAGTACGACGAGAAGATCGCCAACGTGCGGCGCGAGAAGGAGTCCGCGATCGACGCGCAGGACTTCGAGAAGGCCGCGGCCCTGCGCGACCAGGAGAAGCAGCTCCAGCTCAAGCGCGAGCGCCGGGAGAAGGAGTGGAAGGCCGGCGACATGGACGTCGTGGCCGAGGTCACCGAGGAGCTCATCGCCGAGGTCCTCGCCACCGCCACCGGCATCCCGGTCTTCAAGCTCACCGAGGAGGAGTCCCAGCGGCTGCTCCGCATGGAGGACGAGCTGCACAAGCGGATCATCGGCCAGGAGGACGCCGTCAAGGGCCTGTCCCGGTCGATCCGGCGCACCCGCGCGGGCCTGAAGGACCCGCGCCGCCCGGGTGGCTCGTTCATCTTCGCCGGCCCGTCCGGCGTCGGTAAGACCGAGCTGTCCAAGACGCTCGCCGAGTTCCTGTTCGGGGACGAGGAAGCGTTGATCATGCTGGACATGTCCGAGTTCATGGAGAAGCACACCGTCTCCCGGCTGTTCGGCTCCCCGCCCGGCTACGTCGGCTACGAGGAGGGCGGCCAGCTCACCGAGAAGGTGCGGCGCAAGCCGTTCTCCGTGGTCCTCTTCGATGAGATCGAGAAGGCTCACCCGGACATCTTCAACTCGCTGCTGCAGATCCTGGAGGACGGTCGCCTGACCGACGCCCAGGGCCGGGTGGTGGACTTCAAGAACACCGTCATCATCATGACGACCAACCTCGGCACCAAGGACATCTCCAAGGGCATCGGGGTGGGCTTCGCGAAGTCCAACGACACCGAGTCGAACTACGACCGGATGAAGGCCAAGGTCCAGGAGGAGCTCAAGCAGCACTTCCGGCCCGAGTTCCTCAACCGCGTCGACGACATCGTGGTCTTCCACCAGCTGACGCCGAAGGAGATCATCAAGATCGTGGACCTCATGCTCGCGCAGGTCGCCGAGCGCCTGAAGGACCGCGACATGGGCCTGGAGGTCTCGCCGGAGGCCAAGCAGCTGCTGGCCGACCGGGGCTACGACCCGGTGATGGGCGCTCGCCCGCTCCGTCGGACGATCCAGCGCGAGCTGGAGGACACGCTCTCGGAGAAGATCCTCTACGGTGAGCTCCGCCCCGGCCAGATCGTCAAGATCGCGATCGAGGGCGAGGGCGAGGAGGCCAAGTTCACCTTCGCCGGTGAGAACGCGCCGGGAGGCAACCGGGTCCCGGACTCGGCCGCCTCCATCGTGGAGCCGATCCAGCACTGACGCAGCGCGGACGGAACCCGGCCGGAGACGGCCGGACAGGCAGGGGCGGACCCCGCCGTGAGCACCTCACGGCGGGGTCCGTCTATTTGTTACCCAAGGGTGCTTCTCGCCACCAAAGGTAGTACTACACTCTGTAGAGCGAACTGGACCACGTCCCGCCGGCCGTCCGGCCACCATTCCGTCCCGGCGGGGACCGGTCCCAGAGATCAGCCCAGCGATGTACGGGCGTGTCAGCTCCGGGAGTGACGCGTGGATCGGCATCGGTGGGAGATGCTCGACGGACCGGGTCGAGTTCCCGGCAGGAAAGAGACGCGACGGCCCACGAGGCCGGGCCCGCGGGCGCAGGGCGGCCGCGGACGACCGGAGTCTCTTACACGGAACACGCCTGGGAGGCACCCGATGCGCTTGCGGCACGAGGACGGGACGCTCGTCCACCTGGCCTACAACGCGGGCGTGCATCCCGCCGAGGACCTGGAGAACCTGATCGCGCACCTGACCCGCTACGCGGTCCCGGTGCGCAAGCGCCTCGGCGTGGAGCGGATGGGCGTGGGCCTCTGGCTCTCGCCGGCCGTCGCCGACCACCTCACCGCCGACCGGATCGAGCTGGTACGGCTCCGCCGCTCCCTGGAGGAGCGCGGCCTGGAGGTCGTCAGCCTCAACGGCACCGGCGGCCGCAACCAGGAGGCCCCCGGACCGGACTGGGCCAAGCCCGAGCGCTACCGCTACACGATGGCGCTGGCCAAGATCCTGGCCTTCCTGCTCCCGGAGGACGTGCGCTTCGGCAGCATCTCCACCATCCCCATCGGCTGGCGCCGCGACTGGCCCGCCGACCTGCACGCGATCGCCGCCCGGCGCCTCGAACGCCTCTCCCGGGAGCTCAGGGGCCTGTACAGCGTGACCGGCAAGACCATCAGAGTCGGCTTCGAACCCTGGCCCGGCTGCGTGCTGGAGACCACCGAGCAGGCCCTGGAGCGGGTCTGCGGCATCGACTCCGAGCACCTCGGGGTCTGCCTGGACGCCTGCCACCTGGCCGGAGGAACGGCGGGCGCCGGGGTCACCGAGGAGGCCGGAGCGGCCCTGCGCGGTCTGGCCGCGGCGGGCACCCCCGTGGTCAAGCTCGGGCACGTCCACAACCACACGGGCGACTCCTGCCGGGAGCTGCCGAGCACCCGCCCGGTCCTGGAGGACACGCTCACCGCGATGCTCTCCGGGGCGGTGAGCGGAACGGCCCACATCGAGGTCGAGATCCACGACCTGGCCGTGCCGCTGCGGACCAGGGGGCCCGGCGCGCTGGTCAGCGCGCTGGCCGAGGAGCTCGACTGGGCCCGCAGCAACCTCACCGCGCTGGGCCTGCGGCTCGCCGCCTGACGCCGTCCCCGCACCGCCGCGCGGACTTCCCGCGGGAGGTGCCGGGCAGGCGGAGTCAGGTGACTCAGACGGCGGGCTCCTCGTCCAGGTAGCCCGCGGCCTGCAGGCTGAACAGGTGGGCGTAGACCCCGCCCTGGGCCATCAGCTCGCCGTGGGTGCCCTCCTCGGCCAGCCTGCCGTTCTCGATCACGATGATCTTGTCGGCGATTCTGACGGTGGAGAAGCGGTGCGCGATCAGCAGCGCCGTGGCGTCCGCCGCGACCTGCCGCAGCCTGCCGAAGATCTCAGCCTCGGCCTGGGCGTCGATGGCGGCGGTGGGCTCGTCGAGGACGAGGATCGGGGCGCGCCGCATGAACGCGCGGGCCAGGGCGACCTTCTGCCACTGTCCGACGGACAGCTGCTCGCCGTCCTGGAACTGGCGGCCGAGCTGGGTGCCGTAGCCCTCGGTGAGGCCCTCGATCGCGGCGTCCGCGCCGCTCTGGCATGCGACGCGGTGATCCTGGGCAGATCGTCGAGCGCGGTGATCCGCCCGAATCCGATGTTCTCCCGCGCGGTCATCTCGTACTTGAGGAAGTCCTGGAAGATGATGCCGATGTTGCCGCGCAGGTCGTCCAGGTCGTACTCCTCGATCGGGTGCCCGTCGATCAGGATCTCACCGGATGTCGGCTCGTACAGCCTGGCCAGCAGCTTGACCAAGGTGGACTTGCCTGCGCCGTTGTGGCCGACGACGGCGCAGCACCGGCCCGCCGGGATCACGCAGCTGAAACCGTCGAGGGCCTTCGTGTCGGTGCCCGGGTAGACGAACGTGACGTCGCGGAACTCGATCCCGTGCCGCAGCTCGGCGGGGAACCGCCGGTCGCCGCCGGTTATCCCCGATTCGGGCAGGGTGAGGAAGTCGAAGAGGTTCCCGGTGTAGAGCGCGTTCTGGTAGAGCCCGGCGAGTCCTCCCAGCAGGCCCGCGCTGGCCGCGCTGACCGCGGTGATGGCCTGGAGGAATCCGGCCAGCTCGCCGATCGTGCCGCTCGACATCGCCGAGAAGACGGCCAGGGTGATCGCGCCCATGGACCCGAACACGCCGATCAGGCCGGTGACGGCCCCCCACAGCTCCGCCCGGCGGCCAGCCGGCTGTCCACACGGAAGAAGGAGTCGATCAGCTCCCGGTATCTGCCGATGAAGTAGGAGCCCAGACCGAACAGCTTGATCTCCATGAAGCTGTGGTCGGACGTGGTGATCCACTGGTAGTAGAACGACTTGCGCCGCTCCTGTGCGCGGTCGTACTCGACCTGCCACTCCCGCTTGCCGTAGAAGGCGTTCACGGCGGTGGCGGGCAGGGGCGAGAGAAGGGTCAGCAGCGCGGCCCACGGGTGCCAGGAGAACAGCGCGACGCTGATGGAGACCAGCGTGACGAGGGCGGCCACGGTGTCGACGATCTGCTTGAGGATCTCGTAGGCGTTGCCGGAGCCGCTCTCGGCCTTGGCCCGCTCCAGCCGGTCGTAGTAGTCGGCGTTCTCGTAGGACTCCAGGTCCATGCGGGTGCCCTTGACCATGACCATCTCGCTGATCTTCATGGTCAGCTCCAGGGCGAGCACCGCGCCGAGGTAGCGCTGCACCGCGCCGAGCACGTGGGTCGTCACGGCCAGTGCCACCATCGCCGAGATGGCGAAGACCACCTGGTCCCGGCCCTGCCCCCGGCCCGTCAACTCCGCCGCCACGCCGCCCACGGCCTGCGCGGTCAGCGCCACCTGCAGGCCGGGCACGGCCGCGGAGACCCAGGAGAGCAGCCCGGTCAGGGCGACCTTCCACGGGCTGAGACGCCAGAAGACGCCGACCAGGTGGAACCAGTAGGAGGGACTGGCGGACGTCCGGGCGTTCTCCGCGAGCTCCTCGGGCATCGCTTCGGCGGTCATGCGGGGCGTCCTCCGATCATCTTCAGGACGTGCTTCCAGATCGCGTAGGAGCGCTCCTCGCCCGCGCGGTCCGTCCCCGCCATCCGGTTGACCGTCATGTGCGCCAGGCTGAGCAGGATGTCGTGCTCGGTGCCCCACAGCTCGCCCTCGGCGGCGGCCCGCCGTACGGCGCGGGCGGCGGTGGAGACGGCGGCGGCCTGCTCGGCGAGGACCGGCTCCAGCAGGGCGTGGACGGAGCGGGCGAGCGGCTCCGGGTGAGCGTCCCACGGCACCAGGAGGTCCGCAAGGAATTTACGGCGCGGCCGGTACAGGGCGAGGGCCGCCTCGTCCGCCTCCACGGCGGGAACGGCGGCGAGCCGTTCGGCGGGGCCGAGCCCCCACTGCTCGTACAGCTTGTCGAGGACGGCGACCGTGAGCAGCTCCCGGTCGAGGTCCAGGCGACCCGACCAGACCAGGTCGAGGATCGCCGCCGTGCTCCGGCTGCCGGCGGTGAAGACCCGCTCGATCGCGTCGTGGACGGCGGGCCCGCCGTACCGGGCGACCTCCGGGTCGTAGCCGGCCACGGCGAGGTCCGCGGCGAGCCCGCGCTCGACCTGGTGCCGTCCCCACTCCAGCAGGCGGTCCAGGACGGCGCGGGGGTCGGCGCCGTCGGCCGCCCGGAAGCGCACGCGCAGGTGAGGAGCGGGGTCGGTGTAGCGGATGTAGAACCACCGGTCGGCGGCGGGGCCCAGGCTCTCGGCGAGCTCCCGGAGCGGCCCGGCGATGATCTCATCGTGCCGTTCGAGGTCCGCGTACAGCTTGGCGAACGACCACGCACCGCCGGGCAGCAGCCGGGGTCTGGCCACCTGGCGCGGGGCGCGGGCGGCGGCTGCGACCGCCTCGGCCGGCACCGGCGGGTCCGGCGGGGCCTCGCAGGTCAGGGGGAGGACGAACTCGGTGACATAGGGACGCCCCGCCGTGTCGCGCACCCACAGATCGTCCGCGCCCGGCAGCATCTCCTGGAGCCGCACGGGTCCCTTCGCGAGCCCCCGGCCCAGTTCGGCCCGGCAGTCCGGGTGCTCCAGGTCCAGCAGCAGCCGGTTGTCCTCGTCGACCAGGTAGACGTGCCGGGGGACCCGCCACCGCCGCCGCCAGGCGTCCAGCCGCTCGGCGAACGGTCCGTCGCCGGGCGGCGCCTCGTTCAGTCCCCACTCCGCCGGGCGCAGCACGACCTTCCCGCGCACCACGCGGGGCAGATAGGGGCCGGACTCCAGGCTCTCCCAGCTGAACGCGGTGATCCGCCGGTGGCGCATCTGGGAGGCCTCGATGAGGAAGCGCGCGACGTCGGGCGCGACCGCCGCCGACAGCATGTGGCTCTCGGCGATGACGAGCTCCCGGCCCAGTCTGCGCGACCACAGGTAGAACCTGTCGTGGGAGGCCCCCACGCAGATGTCGTCCAGGTCGATCACGTCGTCGGGCGGGGCCGACGGGGAGACGTTCACCGGGATCTCGTAGCGGTGGATCCGCGGCCGGACCGCCACATTGCCGGCGCGGCCGTTCGTCGGCAGGTAGGCCAGCTCGGCCACGGCCGCGTGGGGGGCCCGGCGCTCCCGGTGCCGGATGTAGTCGGCCAGGCGGTCCTGCTGCTCGGGGGTGAACAGGTCGGCGAAGCGCCCGAACGTGCAGCCTCCGGGCGCCAGGCCGTGCGTGTTCAGCACCGCCAGGTACTCGCCGCGGTCGACGGCGCCGGCGTCGGCCGCGGCGAGCTGGAGGTAGACGTCCACGGACGGCATCGGCAGCCGGTCGCCCGCGGAGGACACCCGGTCGCCGAGCAGCCGGCGCACGAGCCCGTCGGTGAGCTCGACCTCCCCGGCGCCGTCCCGGCAGGCCCCGGCCAGCGTCTCCAGGAGCACCTGCTCGTAGCGGCTGAGCCCGCCGCCGTGGGAGCCGCCCCGCCCGGCGTCGTGCGTGGGAGGGCCGAGCCCCGTCGCGGGGTCGAGCAGCTCGCGGACGGGCACGGGGACGTCGACGCCGTACCGGTCCAGGAAGCGGTCGTGGTACCCCCGCAGCGGTTCGGGCACGTCCACCACCGCGGACAGACGCGCCAGCAGCCCGACGGCCTCGGCCACTTCGGCCGCCACCCGGCGGTGCAGCCTCGCCGCCGCGACGTCCAGTGCGGCGTCGAGCTGGTAGGTCTCGCCCGTGTGGTCCGGCGTCATCGCGCGCTGCCCGGCCGCAGCTCGGCGAGCGCGGACGCGCCGCCCCGCCTTGCCCAGCGCCGTGAGGTATCCGTCCAGGACCGGCCCCGCGATGAGGGGGCCGACGATGACGCGCAGGCCCCGGTCGACGTCGGTCAGCTCCATGAACACGGCCCGGCAGTCGGTGCAGCCGTCCATGTGCCGGTCGATGAGCCGGGTCTCCCGCTTGACCAGGCCGCCCCGGACGTAGGCGCCCATCTTCGACAGCGACGGGCGGCACCCCTTCCGCGGCGTTCCGGACAGGTGCACCTTCAGGCACGCCTGGCGCAGCCCCTCCTTCGCCCTGCCGAGGAGCTCCGCCACCTGGTCGGCGGGGAGCCCGATCAGCGGCGCGACGTCGGCGGGCCCGGACTTCTCCACCTCGACGTGCCACAGCAGCGACTGCCAGCGTTCGGGCAGCGACAGGAAGGCCCGGGCGACCAGCGAGCGCTCCAGTCCGATCAGCGCCGGGTCCACGAAGGGCACCCCGGGGTCGAACAGCTCCGCCTCCCCCTCGGACACCTCGCCGCTCGCGGTACGGCGCCGCTCCCGGTCGTAGACCGTACGGCGGACCGCGGTGAGCAGGTGCACCCGGAAGGCCTCCTTGGGACCGCCGCCCCGCCGGGTCAGGTCGAGGATCCTGGTGAACGTCTCCGCCACGACGTCCTCGGCCTCGGCCGCGCTCCGGACGAGCTGCCGGGCCAGGGCGCGCGCCGCCGGCGCGTGCCGTTCGTAGAGGCCGCCGTAGGCCGCCGCGTTCCCGTTCCGGGTCGCGGCGAGCAACTCGGCGTCGCCTTGAGACGATTCAACACTCATTGTGACCTCGCGATTACCTACAGTTGTCGCGCCCATACATTCCGCAGTCCGCACGACGGTTAAACCGAAGTCGCGGCTTTACCTCAGACCGGGTCGGAGGCGCGCCGGGGGCGGCCCTAACCTTGGTGCCATGAGCGATCGTGAGAACCTGCTGGCCGAGATCAAGAGCAAGGGCGTCGTGCACGGCCGCGTCGTGCTGTCCTCCGGCAAGGAGGCGGACTTCTACGTGGACCTGCGCCGGGTGACCCTTGACGGGAGGGCGGCCCCGCTGGTCGGCCGGGTCATGCTGGACCTCACCGCCGACCTCGACTACGACGCCGTGGGCGGGCTCACCCTGGGCGCGGACCCGGTCGCGACGGCCATGCTGCACGCGGCGGCGGCGCGGGGCCGCGCGCTCGACGCGTTCGTGGTCCGCAAGGCGGCCAAGGCGCACGGGATGCAGCGCCGGATCGAGGGACCGGACGTCGCCGGGCGGCGGGTGCTGGCGGTGGAGGACACCTCCACGACCGGAGGGTCGCCGCTGACCGCGGTGGAGGCGCTGCGCGAGGCGGGCGCCGAGGTCGTGGCCGTCGCCACGATCGTGGACCGGGGGGCGGCCTCCGCCATCGCCGGGGCCGGCCTGCCGTACCGCACCGCCTACACGCTGGAGGACCTGGGCCTGTCCTGACCGTCCTGCGGCCCCGGCACCCCGGCCCCGGCACCCCGGTCCTGGGCACCCCGGTCCTGGGCACCCCGGTTCTCGGCGCCATGGCCTCGGGAGGGCCGGGCGCCTACTCCTTGACGGCCGTGAACTCCTGCCGCTCCCCGGCCTTGCCCGGGGAGCGCGCGACGCCGTTCACCTGGACGCGGACGGTCGACGCGTCGGTCAGCACGACGTCCACCTTGCCGTCGAAGGCCTGCGCCTGCTCGCCGCGGGCCATCTCCCGGTTGAGCAGCACGTCGCCGCCGGCGACCTTCAGGAAGACCGTGGGGCAGTGCTCCTCGACGCACTCGACGAGCACCGTGGGGACCTGCGCGGACGTGGCGGAGGGGGATCCGGTCGCGGGTGCGGGGGTGGAGGAGGAGAGCGCGGGCTCGGCGCCGAGCGCGCCGAACAGCGACCTGCCGCCCAGCACGATCAAGAACAGCAGGGCCAGCACCGCGAGCCCGGCGAGAGCGAGGCGGGCGATGCCCATCGGGTCGGACCTGTGGCGTCCCACACAGTGGAGAGTAGCGGCAAGTGCGGCGGCCCCACGAGCGGCCCCGCCGCCCGGGAGCGCGGGCCGCGCCGCGGGGACCGCGAGGCCTCCCGCCCGAGGCCGGGGGTCCGTCGTCCGGACGGGAGGACGGGCGCGAGGACGGGCGGGAGAACAGGCGCGAGGACGGGCGCGAGGACGGGCGGGAGAACAGGTGCGAGGATCCGCCGGGATCAAGGAGTGGCGGAGCTACCGGGGCGGGGCGTAAACAGGAATACTGGCCGTCGGGCCGTGTCCCGCGAGGGTCCCGCCAGGCCCGGCCGATCCGCGCTTGCCGTCTTCCAGGGAGTTGAACCGATGCCTATCGCGACCCCAGATGTCTACGCCGAGATGCTCGACCGCGCCAAGGCCGGCGGTTTCGCCTATCCGGCGATCAACGTGACCTCGTCCCAGACCCTGAACGCCGCGCTGCGCGGCTTCGCCGAGGCCGAGAGCGACGGCATCGTCCAGGTCTCCACGGGCGGCGCCGAGTTCCTGTCCGGCACCACCGTCAAGGACATGGTGACGGGCGCGACGGCGCTGGCGGAGTACGCCCGCGTCGTCGCGGCGAAGTACCCCGTGACGGTCGCGCTGCACACCGACCACTGTCCCAAGGACAAGCTGGACGGCTTCATGCGCCCGCTGATCGACGTCTCCCTGGAGCGGGTGGCCAGGGGCCAGGACCCGCTCTTCCAGTCGCACATGTGGGACGGCTCCGCCGTACCCCTGGAGGAGAACCTGGAGATCGCCAAGGAGCTCCTCGACAAGTGCCGCCGCGCGAACATCGTCATGGAGATGGAGATCGGCGTCGTCGGCGGTGAGGAGGACGGCGTCGTCGGCGAGATCAACGAGAAGCTCTACACCACCGCCGAGGACGCGATCGCGACCGCCGAGGCGGTGGGCGTCGGCGAGCAGGGCCGCTACATGCTCGCCGCGACCTTCGGCAACGTGCACGGCGTCTACAAGCCGGGCCACGTCAAGCTCCGCCCGAGCGTGCTGAAGGACATCCAGGAGGCCGTCGGCGCCAAGTTCGGCAAGGACAAGCCGTTCGACCTGGTCTTCCACGGCGGTTCCGGCTCGGCGCTGGAGGAGATCCACGAGGCGATCTCCTACGGCGTGGTCAAGATGAACATCGACACCGACACGCAGTACGCCTTCACCCGCCCGATCGCCGCGCACATGTTCGCCAACTACGACGGCGTGCTCAAGGTGGACGGAGAGGTCGGCAACAAGAAGGCCTACGACCCCCGCGCGTACGGCAAGGCCGCCGAGGCCTCCATGGCGGCCCGGATCGTCGAGGCGTGCCAGAACCTGAAGTCCGCGGGCACCAAGCTCACCTGATCCGCCCCACCCCCCGGCCCGGCGGCGGGCGGGCGTCCCACCGGCGCCCGCCCGCCGCTCCAGGCTGACGAGACCTCGAAGAGGAGGGACGGCGCCCCCACCGCCCACCGGGCGGGGCGGGCGCGCCGAAGACCAATGGAATCCCACGAGAACCTTCTCGCCGGTCCCCCGCCCACCCTGCTGCCGGACCTGCCCGAGGCCAGGGAGGCGCTGGCGTCCGGAGCCAAGGCGTCCGACGTCGCCGCGAGCTTCCCCGCCCATCCGGCGGCCTGGGCCGCCCTGGCCGAGGAGTACTTCGCGTCGGGGCACGCGGTGACGTCCTACGCGTTCGCCCGCACCGGCTACCACCGCGGGCTCGACCAGCTGCGCCGCGCCGGCTGGAAGGGCCATGGCCCGATCCCCTGGGAGCACGAGCCCAACCGCGGCTTCCTGCGCTGCCTGTACGCCCTGGCCCGGGCCGCGCAGAGCATCGGGGAGAAGGACGAGGCCGAGCGCTGCCTGACCTTCCTGAAGGACTCCAGCGCCGAGGCGTACACCGTGCTGACCGGCCGCTGAGAGCCCGGCCCGGCCCGCTCCGGGCGATGGGATCCCTCTCCGGCAGGAGGGGAGATCCCCTTTCCGGAGCCCGTCGGGTATTCTCTCCTCGCAAGAGCCCCTGTCGCGATTGCGCCAGGGGTTTCGTTTTGTGGTGGGAGACTAACGATGCCGGCTGTCGTTCTCTTCGGCGCCCAGTGGGGCGACGAAGGCAAGGGTAAGGCCACCGACCTGCTCGGCGACAAGGTTGACTACGTCGTCAGATACCAGGGCGGGAACAACGCGGGTCACACGGTCGTCATCGGCGACCAGAAGTACGCCCTGCACCTACTGCCGACGGGGGTGCTGTCGCCGAACGTCGTGCCGGTGATCGGCAACGGCGTCGTCATCGACCCGGGTGTGCTGCTGAGCGAGATCGAGGGGCTGGAGGCCCGCGGGGTCTCCTCCGAGCGGCTGCTGATCTCCGCCAACGCGCATCTGATCATGCCCCACCACAAGGCCCTCGACAAGGTCTCCGAGCGCTACCTCGGCAAGGCCCGGATCGGCACGACCGGCCGCGGCATCGGCCCGGCCTACGGCGACAAGATCTACCGGATGGGCGTGCGGGTCCAGGACCTGCTCGACCCGGGCATCCTGCAGAAGAAGATCGAGGTCGCCCTCGGCGAGAAGAACCAGATCCTCACCAAGATCTACAACCGCCGGTCGCTCGAACCGGCCAAGGTCCTGGAGGAGTACCTCGGCTACGCCGAGCGCCTCAAGCCGCACATCGCCGACACCTCGCTGATCCTGAGCCGGGCGCTGGACGACGGCAAGGTCGTGCTGCTGGAGGGCGGGCAGGGCAACCTGCTCGACATCGACCACGGCACCTACCCGTTCGTCACCTCCTCCTCGCCGACCTCGGGCGGCGCCTGCGCGGGCGCGGGCATCCCGCCGACCCGCATCAGCCGGGTGATCGGCATCCTGAAGGCCTACACCACCCGGGTCGGTTCCGGCCCGTTCCCGACCGAGCTCACCGACGAGATGGGCGACTGGCTGCGCACCACCGGCGGCGAGTACGGCGTGACCACCGGCCGCAACCGCCGCTGCGGCTGGTTCGACGCGGTGATCGCCCGTTACGCCACCCGGATCAACGGCGTCACCGACTTCTTCCTCACCAAGCTGGACGTGCTCTCGGGCCTGGAGAAGATCCCGGTCTGCGTCGCCTACGAGGTGGACGGCGTGCGCCACGACGAGATCCCGATGACCCAGACGGACTTCCACCACGCCAAGCCGGTCTACGAGGAGTTCCCCGGCTGGCAGGAGGACATCACCGGCGCCAAGTCCTTCGACGACCTGCCCGCCAACGCCCGGGCCTACGTCAGGGCCCTGGAGGAGATGAGCGGCGCCCCGATCTCCGCCATCGGCGTCGGCCCCGGCCGCACCGAGACCCTCCAGCTCCGCCCGCTGATCTAGCCCGTCCCGTACGGCTCCGCCCGCCGGTCCGGCTCCGTCCCCGTACGGCTCCGCACCCGGGGCGGAGCCGTACGGCCTCGGCCGGAAGGGCGGCCGCGGCGGGGCCGCCGGGAAGAACGGGCCCGCGGCGGGGAGCCATCCGGGGGCCCCGCTCGGTAGGGTCCCGGTGTGCATGCCGAGATCCACGGTCATCGCGGGGCCCGCGGGCTCCGCCCGGAGAACACGCTGCCCGGGCTCGCCCACGCCCTGGAGCTGGGCGTCGACGCGCTGGAGTTCGACGTCGCACTGACGGCCGACCGGCGGCTGGTGCTCACCCACGACCTCACCGTCTCCCCGGTGACCAGCGCCGACACCGGCCCGGCCCGGCCCGGCGACCCGCTCTTCCCCTACGTGGGCAGACCCGTCGGCGCGCTGACGCTGGCGCAGCTGCGCACCCTCGAATGCGGCGTACGGCTGCCGCTCCGCCCCGACGACCGCTTCGCCGCCACACAGGTCCCGGTTCCGCACACCCGGATGCCGACGCTGGGGGCGGTGCTCGGCCTGGTGGACGCCTACGGCGCCGACGGGGTACGGCTGCACGTGGAGCTCAAGTCCGATCCGACCCGGCCGGACCTCACCGCCGACCCCCGCGAGTTCACCGAGCTGGTGGTCGCCGAACTCGACCGGCACGACAGGCTCGGCGGCACGGCGATCCTCAGCTTCGACTGGCGCGTCCTGCGGATCGCGCGGGAGCTGGCCCCGGCGGCGCGGCGCTACGCCCTGATCGAGCTGGACACCCTGGAGAGCGTCTGGCTGGACGGGCTGCTGCTCTCGGACTTCGGCGGCGACGTCCCGGCCGCCGCGGCCGCGGCCGGGGGCACCGCGGTCTCGCCCGAGCACGTGATGGTGGACGAGGAGTTCATGCGCCGGGCGGACGCCGCCGGCCTGCCGGTGGTCCCGTGGACGGTCAACGAACCGGACCGGGCCGCGGCCCTGCTCGACCTCGGCGCGGCCGGGATCGTCACCGACTACCCCGACCGGATGCGCGACCTGTGGGCCGGGCGCGGGCTCCCCCTGCCCGCCCCGGTGACCGCGTGCCGCGCGGTCACCGTCTAGGCGTCTAGGAACCGTACGGCCGGCGACCGTACGGGGCAGGCCGGGACCGGGGCGTGTCCCCGCCTCCGGCCCGCTCCCGGCCGGCCGCCGGAGGCCCGCCCGGGACTTACATCCAACCGTTGCGGCGGAATCCCCGGTAGAGCAGGGTGCAGGCGATCACCATGACGCCGAGCACGATCGGGTAGCCGAAGACGGAGTCGAGCTCGGGCATGTGGTCGAAGTTCATGCCGTAGATCCCGGCGATCATCGTGGGGACGGCCATGATGGCGACCCAGGCGGAGATCTTGCGCATGTCCTCGTTGGCGAGGGCGTTGGAGCGGGCGAGCGCCGCCTGCAGCACGGAGTTGCAGAGCTCGTTGGACGACTCGACCTGCTCGCAGACCCGGGCGAGGTGGTCGACGACGTCGCGGAAGTACTCCCGCATCTCGGAGGGGATCATCCGGCGCTGGGCCAGCGTGGACATCGGCGACTGGAGCGGGGTGACCGCCCGCTTGAGCTCGATCATCTCGCGCTTGAGGTTGTAGATCCGGCTGATGTCCCGGGCGCTGACGTCGGCGAAGACCATGGCCTCCACCTCCTCCAGCTCGGCCTGCATGTCGTCGGCCACGTGCAGGTAGCGATCCACGACGTGGTCGGCGATGGCGTGCAGCACGCCGGTCGGGCCGCGGCCGAGCAGCTTGGGCTTGGCCTCCAGGCGCTCGCGCACCTCCGCCAGCGGGCAGTAGCGGCCGTGCCGCACGGTCACCACGAAGTCGGGACCCACGAAGGCCATGATCTCGCCGGTGCCGATGATCTCGCTGGTCGCGGTCAGCTCCGGGTGCTCCAGGTAGGCGACGGTCTTCAACACCACGAAGAGCGAGTCGTCGTAGCGCTCGACCTTGGGCCGCTGGTGAGCCTTGACGGCGTCCTCGACGGCGAGGGGATGGAGGTCGAAGACCTCGGCCAGCCACTCGACCTCGGGGGCGTCGGGCTCGTGCAGGCCGACCCAGACGAAGGCGTCGGCCTCCTCCCGGGCGGCGTTGTGCGCGCGGACGAGCTCCAGGGCGTCCGGGATGCCGAGCGCCTCGATCCGCTTGCCGCCGACGTAGGCGGCGTACTCGACGAGGGAGTCGCTCGGCGGGACGCAGGTGCCGTTCAAGCGGTCACGGACCGAGACGGAGGGAGCGTGGGGCGCACGGACCGTGCGCACGTGCCGAATGCGGGGAAAAAGGAGCGAAGAACGCATGGCATGCCTTTCCCGCCCAACCTGATGCCATCCACGCGCGAAGCGATGTCACCTCAGTTCAAACGAAATGCGCGCAGGGCAGATCGGGCACCGATTGAAGAAATGGTCGAGATTGCGCACGGCCACGTGCGCGAGCACGTACTGCTGGGATCGCCAGAGGACATCCCGAACCACCTCCAATCGGTAAGAGGCATGCAAAGTCGCCCGAATCTACCACAGGGCGGGGGAACGACCTCCACCCTACCCCCGCATCCGCAGCCGATAGGCTCTCGCGCGTGCGCATTCTTGTGATCGGATCCGGCGGGCGCGAACACGCCCTGTGCCGGTCGTTGGCAGCAGACCCCCAGGTGACCGAGGTCCACTGTGCTCCCGGGAACGCGGGTATCGCGCAGGTCGCGACCCTGCACCCGGTGGCGCCCGCGACCCGGCCGCCGTCGCCGCGCTGGCGGTGAAACTGGGGGCGGACCTCGTCGTGGTCGGCCCCGAGGCCCCGCTGGTCGCCGGCGTCGCCGACGCGGTACGGCAGGCGGGCGTCCCCTGCTTCGGCCCGTCGGCGCAGGCGGCCCGGATCGAGGGCTCCAAGGCCTTCGCCAAGGAGGTCATGGCCGCGGCGGGCGTGCCCACCGCCCGGTCCCGCACCTGTGCCACCCCCGAGGAGGCCGCCGCGGCCCTCGCGGAGTTCGGCGCGCCGTACGTGGTCAAGGACGACGGGCTGGCCGCCGGCAAGGGCGTGGTGGTCACCGGCGACCTCGACGAGGCGCTCCGGCACGCCGCCGCCTGCGGGCGGGTCGTCATCGAGGAGTTCCTCGACGGCCCCGAGGTCTCGCTCTTCGCGCTCTGCGACGGGACCACGGCCGTGCCGCTGATGCCCGCCCAGGACCACAAGCGCGCCTACGACGGCGACGAGGGCCCCAACACCGGCGGCATGGGCGCCTACACGCCGCTGCCGTGGGCTCCGCCGGACCTGGCCGAGCGGGTCATGGCCGAGACGGTCGTCCCGACGGTGGCCGAGCTGGCCCGGCGCGGCACGCCGTACACCGGGGTGCTCTTCGTCGGCCTGGCGCTGACCTCCGGCGGCCCGAAGGTGATCGAGTTCAACGCGCGGTTCGGCGACCCGGAGACCCAGGTCGTGCTGGACCGGCTGGAGACGCCGCTCGGCGGGCTGCTGCTCGCCTGCGCGACCGGCACGCTGGAGGCCTTCGGCCCCCTGTCCTACCGCGGCGGCGCGGCGGTGACCGTGGTGGTCGCGGCGGAGGGCTACCCGGCCGACCCGGTCAAGGGCGACGTGATCGAGGGCCTCGACGAGAAGATCGACGGCGCCTACGTGCTGCACGCCGGCACGGCCTCCAGCGAAGGCGGCCGGGTCGTCTCGGCCGGCGGGCGCGTGCTCAGCGTGGTCGGCACCGGCCCCGACGTCGCCGCGGCCCGCGCCGCCGCCTACGAGCTGGCCGGCCGCATCCGGCTGCGCGGCTCCCACCACCGCACCGACATCGCCGCCCAGGCCCTGTAGGACCGCGCCCCTCGTTCCGGGTTCCCCGGGCGAGGGGCCCCGCACGCCCTCCTGGCAGACTTGGGCCGTGAAGCACCTGCACTCCGGCAAGGTCCGCGACCTCTACCAGACCGAAGAGGGTCTGCTGCTGATGGTCGCCTCGGACCGCATCTCGGCCTTCGACCACGTCCTGACCCCCGACATCCCGGACAAGGGCACGATCCTCACCCGGATGTCCCTGTGGTGGTTCGAGCAGCTCGCCGACGTCGTGCCGAACCACGTCGTCGCCCCCGGCCCCGACGGGCGGAGCGTGCTGTGCCGGCCGCTGCGCATGGTGCCGGTGGAATGCGTCGCGCGAGGCTACCTGACCGGTTCGGGCCTGATCGACTACCGGCGCGACGGCGAGGTCTCCGGGGTCCGGCTGGAGCCCGGCCTGGTGGACGGGTCCCGGCTCCCCGAGCCGATCTTCACCCCCTCCACCAAGGCCCCCGTCGGCGAGCACGACGAGCCGATCAGCTTCGAGCGGGTCGTGGCCGAGGTCGGCGCGGACGTCGCCGAGGAGCTGCGCCGGATCACGCTGGAGGTCTACCGGCGCGGCGCGGAGATCGCCCTGGAGCGCGGCATCATCCTGGCCGACACGAAGATCGAGCTGGGCTGGGACGCCGACGGCGTGCTGACCCTCGGCGACGAGGTCCTGACCCCCGACTCCTCCCGCTTCTGGCCCCTCGACCAGTGGGAGCCCGGCCGCTCGCAGCCGTCCTTCGACAAGCAGTACGTCCGCGACTGGCTCACCTCCCCGGCCTCCGGCTGGGACCGCGCCTCCGGCGAGGCCCCGCCGCCGCTCCCGGAGGAGGTGGTCGAGCGGACTCGTGCCCGTTACGTGGAGGCTTACGAGAAATTGACTGGCCGACCTTTCACGGGGTAGTGCCTCGGCGAAGTGACCGGGCAAGGAGTGTCCACCGACTACTGTTGGGCCGACACTCCGGCTGCCGTCCCCCCGGCGCACGAGTCACACCTCCCCACCTGCAAGGAGCAAGACGCATGGTCCGTTACCGTGTGCGCGGTGGCAACGCGCTGCGTGGAACCGCATTCATCCAGGGCGCGAAGAACGCCGTTCTGCCGATGATCGGCGCGGCACTGCTCGCGGCCAAGGGCCGCACGGTGCTGCGCAACGTCCCCATCATCGAAGACGTCCGCCGCGCGGTGGAGCTGGCCGAGGCCATCGGCGCCAAGGTCGAGCTGCACGAGGCCGAGCGGACGCTGGTGATCGACGCCTCCCGGCTGACCAGCCCGGTGCTGCCCGCGGAGATCGCCCGGCGCTTCCGCGGCTCGGTGCTGTTCGTCCCCGCGCTGCTGCACCGCCTCGGCGAGGCGGTCATCGAGGGCGTGGGCGGCTGCAACCTGGGCAGCCGCAACCTCGACTTCCACTACCTGGGCTACAAGCGCCTGGGTGCGGCCGTGGAGGAGGAGGACACCGTCATCCGGGTCAAGAGCGGCGGGTTCACCGGCGCCAAGCTGTACCTCGACACCCCCTCGCACACCGGCACCGAGAACCTCATCATGGCGGCCGCCCTCGGGCGCGGCACCACCGTGATCGAGAACGCCGCGCTGGAGCCCGAGGTCCTCGACGTCATCGAGATGCTGACCCGGATGGGCGCGAAGATCAGCGGCGGCGGCACCGGGTTCATCACCGTGGAGGGCGTGGAGGAGCTCCAGGCCGTCGAGCACACCGTGATGCCCGACCGGCTCGACGCGGGCGTGTTCGCCATGGCCGCGGCCATCACCGGCGGCGAGGTCAACCTGGTCGGCGCCGACCTGGACCACCTCGGCGTGGTCCGCTACAAGCTGGAGCAGATGGGGGTGGAGTTCGCCGACCACGGCGCGGTGCTCCACGTGCGCCGGGACCGCCCGCTGCGCCCGATCAACGTGATCACCGACACCTACCCCGGGTTCGCCACCGACCTGCAGTCGCCGATCATGACGGTCGCCTGCCTCGCCGACGGCGCCAGCTACATCCACGAGCGCATCTTCGACGGCCGGTTCGCGCTGGCCAGCGAGCTCAACAAGATGGGCGCGAACATCGAGGTGACGGAGAACCGCGCCGTCGTCCACGGCGCGACCCCGCTGAAAGGCACGCGGGTGACCGCGCACGACCTCCGCTCGGGAATCGCGCTCGTTCTCGCCGGCCTCGCCGCCGAGGGGGAAACGGTCATCGAGTCCGGCTATCTCATCGACCGCGGCCACTCATATCTGGCCGAGCGCATGCAGGCCCTGGGCGCGGATGTGGTGCAGGAGATTTCAGCCTCATAATCGACGGGTTTCACCCGCCCTATAACCATCTTGACCTGTACGAATAGGACGAGTTAAGGCTTTAGCACCACGGGTTGTCCCCAGGCGGACACTGAATCGGGCGTGACATTACGGTCCCGACGAGCGATCGTTCCAAAAGAGAGCCGAAAACAAACGGACGGCATGATGGGAACGAACATTGGTCGAGCGGGCCGAAGAAGCTCCACGAGTGTCACGCACGGGTGCCCTGACACCGGATCTCACCATCGGTGTGGTGGGCCCCCACGACCTCGTCGAGCGAGTGATGTTGATGGGCCACGCGGCGGCGCCCCTGCCCTGCCGCCTCGTGGCCGCCGCCTACCGGGACGAGCAGGAGGCGCCTGACAAGGTCACCCGTCTGGGGGCCGGGGTGGACGCCTGCCTGTTCGCCAGCCCGATCCCCTACGATCTGGCCCGGCGGTCGGGAGCGCTGACGATGCCGGCGACCTACGTCCAACTGGGCGGGGCCGCGCTGATCGCCGCGCTGGGCCGGGCCGTGATGGACGAGCGGATCGACCCGCGCCGGGTCAGCGTGGACGTGCTGAGCCGGGCGGACGTCGAGGAGGCCTACGCCGATCTGGGCCTGCCCAGCGGCGGGGTGCACAGCCGCGACGAGCCGGGAGCCACCGGCACGATCACGGCCTTCCACGAACGCCTGGCGCGGCAGGGAAGCACCACCGGGGCGCTGACCTGCCTGCCGGCCGTCGCCGAGCGCCTGCAGGCGGCGGACGTCCCGGTGGTCCGGGTCCGCCCGACCTCCGCCGCCGTCCGGACGGCGCTGCACACCGCGGCGCTGCTCGGCGCGCACCACCGGCTGGAGGAGTCGCAGCTGACCGTGGTCCTGGTCGAGGTGCCCACCCTCCGGGAGCCGGTACGGCGGGCCGCCCCCCGCCACTGGCGCGACGAGCTGCGCCTCTCGCTGCACCGGCTGCTGGTGCAGGAGGCCAACCGGATCAACGCGACGGTGACGGCGATCGACGACCACAGCTACATGGTCACCGCGACCCGCGGATCGGTGGCCACCGCCACCGAGGGCTTCCGGGTGCTCCCGTTCGCCGCGCGGGTCCGCGACGAGCTCGGACTGGCCGTGGAGGTCGGCGTCGGCATGGGCCGTACGACCCATGACGCCGAGGCCCACGCCCGGGCGGCGCTGGCCCGCACCCAGACGGGCAAGCAGGTCCAGGGCTTCGCGGTGGACCGCGAGGGCCGGGCGCTGGTCCCCGCCCCCAGGACGCCCCTGCACGGCGGCACGGCCAAACCCAAGGGCGTGGAGGTGCTGGCCCGGCTGGCCGCCAAGCTGGAGAACGGGGACACGGTGGTGGACGCCGAGGGCGCGGGCAAGATGCTCGGCGTCACCTCGCGTACGGCACGGCGGTTGCTGCGCACGCTGGTGGACGAGGGACTCGCGTGGCCGCTCCCGCCGAACCGCACCCCGCAGCCGGGACGGCCCCGCCAGCTCTACCGCCTGATCGTGGAGAAGCTCGGCGCCCGCTAGGAGCACCGGTCCGCGGCGCCCGCCTCCCCGGCGGCGCCGCGGCGTCTCCGCGGG
>NZ_CDRNDK010000009.1:0-38183 GCF_977012225.1 Planomonospora algeriensis
GGACCCCGGCGCCGCGGACCTGCTCGCCGCCGGACCTCCTCACCCCCGGCCCCGCCGGGTCCGGCTCGGCCGCGGCCTGACGGGCGGGGCGAGGCAGGGCGCGGCGGGGCGGGGGGGCAGGTCGGCCGCCATATCGGTTGTGACGGGTAAGGAGCGAAGACCCGCTCCGCCGGGTCACAGTGTGCTTGTCGTAGCGCGCGCACGAGAGGCTCGATCCGGATGGCACGTGGCGGAACCGGCCCCGGGAACGGGATGCCCCCTGGCGTGCGGCCGCTGACCGTGGGGGACCCGGTCATCATCGGCCGCCATCTCCTGCTCGGCCGGCTCGGCGCCGGCGGCATGGGCGTGGTCTACCTGGCCGAGCACCCGCACGGCGGCGTGGTCGCGATCAAGACTCCGCACCCGGTGCACCTCGACGACCCCACCCTCCGCGCCCGGTTCGCGGAGGAGGTGGAGTTCTCCCGCCGGGTGGTCCCGTTCTGCACGGCCGCGGTGATCGAGGACGGCACCGACCGGGAACGGCCCTACCTGGTCTCCGAGTACGTCCCCGGCCCCTCCCTCTCCCAGGTGGTCTCCGCCCGCGGCCCGCTCCCTCCCGACCTCGCCTACGGCGTCGCCCTCGGCGTGGCCGCCGCGCTGACGGCGGTGCACGAGGCCGGGCTGGTCCACCGCGACCTCAAGCCGGCCAACGTGCTGCTGTCGCACACCGGCCCGCGGGTCATCGACTTCGGGATCGCCAGGGACGTGGACAGCCTCGCCGCGCTCACCCAGGCCGGGCAGGTCATGGGAAGCCCCGGCTGGGTCGCCCCGGAACGCCTCACCGGGGGCAGGGCCCTGCCGCCCTCGGACGTCTTCTCCTGGGGCTGCCTGGTCGCCTACGCGGCGACCGGCCACCACCCGTTCGGCGCGGGCGAGCCCGACGCGCTGACCCGGCGGATCCTGGTGGAGCCGCCGCGGCTCTCCGCGGTGCCCGAGTTGCTGCGCCCGGTGGTCGAGGCCGCACTGGACAAGGATCCCGCCCGGCGTCCTCCGGCGGCGGACCTGCTCGGCGCACTGCTCGCCGCGGGCGGGATCGGGGACCCCTGGGACCTGAGGCTGGCGGTGGCCGAGGTGCTGGCGGAGATCTGGGCGCCGGTCCCGTACCCGCGGGCGGGCGGGGGCCTCGATCCGCGGGCGGCCGCGCCGGAGGGCCCGCAGGCTCCCCGCAACGGCCCCCACCTGCCCCAGGCCGGGTTCGCCGCGCTGGCCACGGCCTCCATGGCGGTGCTCGCCGTGGTCGCCGCCGGGAACGGCGGCCTCGGGGACGGCGACGCCCGGCCGCCCGAGCACGTGCCGATGGTGATCCGGCCGACGGCACGCCCACGGGCGGCGGCTTCCGCAGGACGCGCCCCCGGCCGCGCGGCGCGGACCGTGCCGCCGGTCAGTCCGTCCACGATCACGGTCACCACGACGCGGACCATGCCGGTGCCGCAGGTGAGCGGGCACGCGGGGGAACCGGCCCCGGGCGGGCCGCGCGATCCGGAGGAACCCCCCGACGAGCCCGGGGGCGGCGATCCCGGAGAACCGCAGACCTGCGCCGAGGGGCAGGGGAAGGGCGCGGCGCAGGGCCCCGGCGCCGGCTGCCCGGCGGAGACGGCCGATCCCGAACCCTCCTTCACCCGGATCCCGCAGACCGGTGACGGGGAGAGCCCTCCGCCGTCACCGAGCGCCTCCGCGACGGCGCCCACCTCCTCCCCCTCCCCGTCCTCCTCCGGTCCGGTGCCGCAGATCGGGGACTGAGGGGCCGCGGGGACCTCCGGGGGAGGGCCGGGCCATCCGTTATGGTGAACGGCGCCAACCGAGTCGGAGGGGGAACTGTGCCGGGTGCGGTCGAACTGAGCGGTGTCGGGGTCCGGGTGGTCGGGCGGACGCTGCTGGCGGACGTCGACTGGCAGGTGGAGTACGGCCAGCACTGGGTCGTCCTCGGTCCCAACGGGGCGGGCAAGACGACGATGCTCTCGCTGGCCGCCGCCGTACGGCATCCCAGCGAGGGCGCGGCCACCGTGCTCGGTCAGCGGCTGGGCCGGGTGGATCTGAGGGAGCTGCGCCGCCGCGTCGGCCTGGTCGCGGCCAGTCAGCGGCTCGTCGACGAGGAGCTGCTGGAGGAGGAGGGCGCCACCGCGCACACCGTCGTGCTCACCGGGTACACCGGGAGCAGTGCTCCGCTCTGGGACCGCTACGGGCCCGGTGAGCACGAGCGCGCCCACCGGCTCCTGGCCGACCTGGGCTGCAAGGACCTGGGTGACCGGCTGTTCCGCGTCTGCTCGCAGGGGGAGCGGGCCCGCATCCGGGTAGCCAGGGCGCTGATGGCCGATCCGGTGATCCTGCTGCTGGACGAGCCGTTCGCCGGACTCGACCTGCCCGCCCGCGAGGACCTGATCACCGTGCTGGAGGAGCTGGCGACGGTACGGCCTGCGCTGACCACGATCACCGTGACGCACCATCTGGAGGAGGTGCCGGCGACCACGACGCACGCTCTGCTGATGCGTGACGCCCGGATCCAGGCGGCGGGCCCGGTGGAGGAGGTCCTCACCGACGGGGGCCTGTCGGAGTGCTTCGGCCGTCCCTTGCGGATCGACCGCCTGGACGGCCGCTGGTCCGCCCGCGCCGTACGGGGAAGGCACGGGTAGGACGCAGGACGCCGCCGTCCTGCCCGTGACCGGTCCTCGGCGCGGTGCGGGCTCAATCCTTCTTGCGCTGGCGGATCAGCCCCATGAACCCGGGACTGGGCTTGAACCGGGCCGTCCAGGTCTCGGCGATCTCCAACGGTTCGCCGGTCTGCGGGTTGCGGCCGGTCCGAGCGGGTTTGTGAACGATCTCGAAGGAGCCGAAGCCGGGGATCGCGACCTTGTCCTCGCTCGCGACGGCGTGCTGGATGGTGTCCAGGATCGCGTCCAGGGCCGCGGCGGTCTGCCGCCGGGTGAGACCGGCCTCCGCCGCCGCCTTCTCGATCAGCTCGCGCTTGTTCATGTGCTTCTTCCTGCAGTGCCCGGGAGGATCAACACTACGGGGATCGCGCGGTCTGTTTCACCCCTCGGGCGCGGGGAGTGCGGCCATGCGCCCGGCCGGGGAGGGAGCTCACGGCAGGGCGGGGGTCATGCCCCGATGTGACCGAACCTTTGCCGCTCGTCGCTGTCGACCATGACCAGCTGCGCCAGGTCCACGTGGTGGCCGACCTCGCGCACGTCGGCGCAGTCCGCCACGAGCACGCGTTCCCCGCCGATCAGGCGGGTGATGCGCAGGCACGGTCGATCGTTCACCACGAGTGCCTCGACTTCGATGCCGTTCGGCCCCAGCCAGATCCCCATAAGGCCGAGGCTAGGGAGACAAGAGTAAGCATGGGGTAACTGAAGGGGCATATCAGGATGGAATATCTATGTCCCAGCAAAGTTCTACAAGAACTTGCGTATCGCGGATTTCACCTGGATTCCCTCCTCTCCTCGCGCCCGTGGTCGTCGGCCGGGGCGAACGCCGCGGCGTGGTCGCGGGCGAAGTCGGCGATGTCGCGCGGGGGACGGCCGAGGAGGCCGGTGAGCGTATCGGTGGTGAAGTCCCCCCAGCCGGAGGCGTACGCCTGCGCGTACTCCTCTGCGGTTCGGCGCGTCGTGCGCCGCGCCGACGACGGACAGGCGCACGACGCGCTCCACCCCGGCCTGGCACGGAGGCCCACCCCGGTCCCCTGCAGCGCGTCGATCAGCGCGGTGGACACGGTCCCGGTGGCTCCGATGATCAGTACGGTGCGCGACACGCTCATTCTCCTTCGGTGGTGGTCTGGACACGGATCAGGCCGCGTACCGCGGCGGTCTTCGGGGGCCTTCCCACGGCCCGGCCGGCGGTGAGGCGCTCCAGGACCCAGAGCACGACGGTTCCGGCCGAGAGGGCGGCTCCCAGCACGCACACGCCGGTCCAGCCGCCTCCGGCCCAGACCGCCGACGTCAGCGCGGAGCCCGCCGCGCCGCCGAGGAACAGGGAGGTCATGAAGGCGGAGTTGATCCGGTTGCGGGCCTCGGGCCGGAGCGCGTAGAGGACGTTCTGGCCGCTGTTGAGCACCGCCTGATGCGCCAGGTCCAGCGCGATCACGCCGGCGAGCAGCCAGACCAGTGAGTGCGCCCCCGCCGCGATCGCCGCCCAGGACGCCAGCAGCAGGACCGTCCCGACGCCGGTCACGAGCTGGACGTGACCCCGGTCGGCCAGCCGCCCGGCCACCGCGGCGGTCAGCGCGCCCGCGGCGCCGACCAGGCCGACCAGGCCGATGGCCGACTCCGTCCAGCCGTACGGCGGCCCCGCCAGCAGGAAGGTCAGCGCCGTCCACAGCACGCTGAACGAGGCGAGGCTCAGCGCGCCGATGCCCGCCCGCCACCGCAGCAACGGTTCGTACCGGAACATCGCGGCCGTCGAGCGCAGCAGCCCCGGGTAGGACAGGCGCCCGCCGTCCCCGCCGAGCCGGGGCAGGCGGACCTGCAGCAGTACGGCCATCAGCGCCATCAGAGCCGCGTGCACCCAGTAGACCGTCCGCCACCCGCCCAACTCCGACAACGCTCCGGACGCGGTCCGCGCCAGCAGCAGGCCGAGCATCAGCCCGGTCATCACCGTGCCGACCACCCGGCCGCGCTCCGCCGGATCCGCCAGCGTCGCCGCGAACGGCACCACCACCTGTGCTCCGACCGAGGTCAGGGCGGTCAGGGCCGTGCCGGCCAAGAGCACCGCGCCGTTGGCGGCGGTGGCCGACACCAAGAGGAACACCGCGGTCGCCGCGTAGAGCGACACCGTCAGCCGCCGCCGCTCCATCAGGTCGCCGAGCGGCACCAGCAGGATCAGCCCCAGAGCGTATCCGCCCTGCGCGGCCGTCACCACCAGTGCCGCCGACGACGGCCCGATCTCCAGTTCCCGGCCGATCAGGTCGAGCAGCGGCTGCGCGAAGTAGTTCCCCGCTACGGCCGATCCGGTCGCCGTGGACATGAGCAGGAGCAGCCCGCGCGGCAGGCCGCCGTCCGTGTGGGATCTCGTCGCCGTCATACCTTTCAGCTTGGGCGAGAAAGATCAATGAGTCCAATGCATGTTCATCATCACATCGATCGTGTATCACGATTGATCCATGGAGCTTCAGCAGATGCGCTATGTCATCGCCGTCGCCGAGACGGGCAACTTCACCCGCGCCGCCGAACGGTGCCTGGTCGTCCAGTCCGCGCTGAGCCACCAGATCGCCCGCCTGGAACGCGAGCTGGGGGCCAGGCTGTTCGACCGCACGAGCCGCTGCGTCCGGCCGACCCCCGCCGGCGAGGCCTTCCTCCCCGCCGCCCGCCAGGCCCTCGACGCCGCTGAACGGGCCCGCGCCGAGGTGGCGGCCGCCACCGGCGAGATCAGGGGCCGCCTCGCCGTCGGCGCCATTCCCACCGTCACGGCGGTCGATCTGCCGACCGAGCTGAGGAACTTCCACCTGCGGCACCGGCAGGTGCGGATCAGCCTCCGCTCGGGCGCGAGCGAGGAGCTGACCGAACGGGTACGGCAGGGCACCCTGGACGCCGCGTTCCTGGGGCTGCCGGTGGGCGCACCGCCCAAGGGCGTCCGGGGCCGCGAACTGGCGCGCGGCGATCTCGTCGCCGTGGTGGCCCCCGGTCATCCGCTGGCCGGGAGGGAGGAGGTGGAGCTGCGCCACCTGTCGGATGAGCCGTTCGTCGACTTCCCCGCGGGCACCGCCGGGCGGATCCAGTCGGACGAGGCGTTCGCGGCGGCCGGAGTGCGGCGCGAGGTCGCCTTCGAGGTGAGCTCCCCCGACTTCATGGCCCGCCTGATCCGGCAGGGCCTGGGCATCGGGATGCTGCCCGCAGCCTTCGTCTCCGAGCTCCCCGACCTGCCCGTCGTCCGGCTCAGCGACGCTCCGGCCCGCATGGAGTACCTCGTCTGGAGCCGCTTTCCTCCGTCGCCCGCCGCCGCGGCGTTCCTGTCCGCCCTCGGCATCCCGGCAGCCGGACCTCCGGGCTCGCCGGAGGCGTGACCTCGGGCGGCGGCCGAGGCGGCGGCCGGTCGGGAGAGGCGCCTCGGGACACCGGTGACGCGCCGGGCCGACATGGGGAAACCCCGCCTCCCTGGGGGGGGAAGGAGGCGGGGTCCTCGTCCTGGTCTCGGAAGTCCGAGTCCGGGGGCGGACCGGGAGCGCGGGTCTCGGCTCAGGCGGGTGCCAGGCGGGCGGGGGCGGGCTCCGCATGCCCTGAAGAGCCGCCCCGGCCCGCGCCGGCTGCGAAACCCGCGCTTCCGGTCCTTCCTCGGGTCAGTGAGCCTCGAACTGCTCCTCCTCCGTGGAGCCCTTGAGGGCCGTGGTGGAGGAGTCCGGCGCGATGGCCGTGCTGACCAGGTCGAAGTATCCGGTGCCGACCTCGCGC
The DNA here is from genome assembly GCF_977012225.1 of Planomonospora algeriensis. Taxonomy (NCBI): domain Bacteria; kingdom Bacillati; phylum Actinomycetota; class Actinomycetes; order Streptosporangiales; family Streptosporangiaceae; genus Planomonospora; species Planomonospora algeriensis. The sequence continues at coordinate 6,420 of NZ_CDRNDK010000009.1, forward strand.
TGGTGGCGGGTGGCGGTGTAGCCGCGGGACTCGGCGGCGAACTCGGCCTCCTGGAGCTCGACGTAGGCGGTCATGCCCTCCTCGGCGTAGCCCTGCGCCAGGTTGAACATCGAGTAGTTGAGCGAGTGGAAGCCCGCCAGCGTGATGAACTGGAACTTGTAGCCCATGTGGCCGAGTTCGCGCTGGAACTTGGCGATGGTGGAGTCGTCCAGGTGCTTCTTCCAGTTGAACGACGGCGAGCAGTTGTAGGCCAGCATCTGGTCCGGGTACTGCGCCTTGATGGCCTCGGCGAACTCGCGGGCCACGTCCAGGTCCGGCGTGGAGGTCTCCATCCACAGCAGGTCGGAGTGGGGCGCGTAGGCCAGGCCGCGGGCGATGCAGGCGTCGACGCCGTTGCGGACCCGGTAGAAGCCCTCGGCCGTGCGGTCGCCGGTGGTGAAGGCGCGGTCGCGGGGGTCCACATCGGTGGTCAGCAGCGTCGCGGCCTGTGCGTCGGTCCGCGCGATGATCAGGGACGGGACACCCGCCACGTCGGCCGCCAGGCGGGCCGCGTTGAGGGTCTTGATGTGCTGGCCGGTCGGGATGAGGACCTTCCCGCCGAGGTGGCCGCACTTCTTCTCGGAGGCGAGCTGGTCCTCCCAGTGCACGCCCGCGGCGCCGGCCGCGATCATGCCCTTCATCAGCTCGAAGGCGTTCAGCACGCCGCCGAAGCCGGCCTCGGCGTCGGCCACGATCGGAGCCAGCCAGTGCGGCGCGTCCTGGTCGCCCTCGGACCAGGTGATCTGGTCGGCCCGGAGCAGCGCGTTGTTGATGCGGCGCACGACGGCCGGGACCGAGTTGGCCGGGTACAGGCTCTGGTCCGGGTAGGTCTGGGCGCCGAGGTTGGCGTCGGCGGCGACCTGCCAGCCGGACAGGTAGATCGCCTTCAGCCCCGCCTTGACCTGCTGGACGGCCTGGTTGCCGGTCAGCGCGCCGAGGGCGTGGACATAGTCCTCGCTGTGCAGCAGGTCCCACAGCCGCTCCGCGCCGAGCCTGGCGAGAGTGTGCTCTTCCTGGACCGAGCCCCGCAGCCGCACGACATCCTCGGCCGTATAGGTCCGCTCGATGCCCTTCCAACGGGGGTCGGTCTCCCACTCGCGCCGCAGTTCCTCTGCGGCTCCCTTGAGGCGATCGTTCATTTTTCACTCCTTGTCGTCCCCTGGGTGCCTTGCCCTGAGTCTGTGCCCCGGCGAAACGGGCAAACAAGGTGCTTTTCCTGGAAAAAATGACAATTTTTCTCTTGTAGCTAATACCAGCCAGTATTCGACAGAGAAGAACATGAGAGTTTTCGCTATGGACTAGACCAATCATGTGTGTGGCCCAGCTCACTCGGGCTCCGGAAGTGCGGCGGCCGGACCGCCGCGGCGGTCCGGCGGGAGGTGTGCGGAGGTGGACGGAGGTGCACGGCGAGTGGCGGCCCGCCGGAGGCGGGATGAGGGTGTACCCGTACCCCGGGTGGGGATGCGTGCCCCCGGGTGGAAGATGGGCGGAATTTTCGCTTAGGATCGGGACATGACACCTCTGGTCGGAGAAGAACCTCTTTCTTTGACGCAGGAGCTCGACCTCATCGCCTTCGGCCAGCGCCTGCGCCACCTGCGCAAGCAGCGCGGTCTGACCCTCTCCGACCTGGGTGAGCGGGTGAGCCGGGCGCCGAGCCAGCTCTCCCTGCTGGAGAACGGCAAGCGCGAGCCGAAGCTGTCGCTGCTCAAGTCGCTCGCGTCCGCGCTCAACGTGCCGGTGGAGGAACTGCTCCGCCGGCAGGCGCCGAACCGGCGCGCGCAGCTGGAGATGGAACTGGAGGAGGCCCAGCGCGACCCGCTCTACGCCGGCCTCGGCCTGCCCCGGCTGAAGGTCTCCGCTCGCGTGCCCAACGACGTGCTCGAGCACATCCTCGGCCTGTACGGCGAGCTCCGCTCCCGCCAGGCCAAGGGCACCGCCACCCCGGAGGAGGCCCGCGCGGCCAACGCCGAGCTCCGCCGCAAGCAGCGCGAGCAGGGCAACTACTTCGCGGAGATCGAGAAGGCCGCCTCCGAGGCGCTGGCCGCGGTCGGCTACCGCTCCGGCGCGCTGTCGCAGAGCACCGTCCAGGCGCTGGTCACCCACTTCGGCTACAGCGTGCGGACCGTGCAGGACCTGCCCCGGACGGTCCGCTCGATCACCGACCTGCGCAACCGGCGCATCTATGTCAAGCACGAGCAGCTCGGCATGCACACCCCCCGCACGATCCTGCTGCAGACCATCGGCCACCTGGCGCTCGGTCACCACAAGCCCCGCGACTTCGCCGACTTCCTGCGCCAGCGGACCGAGGCCAACTACTTCGCCGCCGCGGTGCTCGTGCCCGAGGCCGCCGCCGCGCCGTACCTGCGGGAGGCCAAGCAGGACCGGGCGCTCAGCGTGGAGGACCTGCGCGACGTGTTCGCGGTCTCCTACGAGATGGCCGCGCACCGCTTCACCAACCTGGCCACGCATCACCTGGACCTGGTCTGCCACTTCGTCCGCAACGACGTCGGCGGGATCATCTACAAGGCCTACGAGAACGACGGGATCGTCTTCCCCGCCGACGAGCAGGGCGCGATCGAGGGCCAGCGCATGTGCCTGCAGTGGTCGGGCCGCCAGGTCTTCCTCTCACCCGACCGCTTCTCCGTCTTCTACCAGTACTCCGACTCACCCACCGGTACCTATTTCTGCGTCGCCCACGTGGATCCCAGCCGGGAGCGGGACTTCGCCATCACGCTCGGCGTGCCGTACCGCGAGTCGCGCTGGTTCCGCGGCCGGGAGACCGTGAACCGGACCAAGTCCGAGTGCCCCAACGGCGACTGCTGCCGCCGCCCGCCGCCCGAGCTGGCCCAGCGCTGGGAGGGCTACGCCTGGCCCTCGGCGCGTGCCAACTCGCACGTCCTCGTGGCGCTCCCGCCCGGTTCCTTCCCGGGCGTGGACGAGGCCGACGTCTACACCTTCCTGGAGCGCCACGCCGCGGACTGATCCCCGCTCCCGTGGGACCGGTCCGGCCGGTGATTCACTCCGCAACGGTGACGCATAGGGTGATACCCGTGCATTCCGGGGTGACGGGGAGGATGGGCTGTGCTGCCTGAGGTGGAGGCATGGCTGCGCCGCCGTACGTCGTCCTCGGACGACTGGTCCCCGCCGGAGCTGCTGGAGGCCAAGGGGGGCGCGACGGTCAGCGTGGTGCTGCCCGCGCGCGACGAGGGGGAGACGGTCGGGGAGATCGTCGCCGCGATCCGGCGCGAGCTGATGGAGGCGGTGCCGCTCGTCGACGAGCTCGTGGTCATCGACTCCCGCTCCACCGACGACACCGCCGCGCGCGCCGCGGCCGCCGGCGCCCGGGTGGTGGCGCAGGACGAGGTCCTGCCCGACCTCAAGCCGCTGGACGGCAAGGGGGAGGCGCTGTGGAAGTCCCTCGCGGTGACCTCCGGCGACCTGCTGGTCTTCGTCGACGCGGACCTGAGGGAGTTCCGCACGTCGTTCGTGACCGGGCTGCTCGGCCCGCTCCTGGCCGACCCCGGCGTGGTCTACGTCAAGGGCTGCTACGACCGGCCGCTGCGGGACGCGCGGGGCGCGGACGCGCCGGGCGGGGGGCGGGCGGGTCACCGAGCTGGTCGCGCGACCGCTGCTCAACCTGCACTGGCCGCTGCTCGCCGGGTTCGTCCAGCCCCTGGCCGGAGAGTACGCCGGGCGGCGCTCGGTCCTGGAACGGGTCCCGTTCGTCACCGGTTACGGCGTGGAGCTCGGGCTCCTGATCGACCTGCTGGAAATGTCGGGCCTCGACGCCCTGGCCCAGGTCGATCTGGGGCGCAGAGTGCACTCCCACCAGTCCACCGAGGCCCTGGGCGGCATGGCCGCGCAGATCCTGCAGACGTCCTGGTCGCGGCTGGCCCGCCAGGACCTGATGGTCCCGCTGCACACGCCGTCCTCGCGCCTGGCCCAGTTTCGCCGCGGACCGGACGGGCACCATGCGACCGTACGGGACGTGGCGGTCGCCGAGCGCCCGCCCATGATCACCGTTCCCGGATACGGTCCCCGCCCGACGACCTGACCGGGTCCCGCTTTCTCGGACGCGCCGGAAGGGGCCCGGTGCCGTGGGCGTGCCGGGAGGGGGCCGGTGGCCGGACCGCACCGCGCCCGGCGGTCCGCCCGCTCGGCCGTCCTGCCGGGGAACACCTTGCGCGGGCGGGTCTACCGGCCAGTAAGGTAGGGGTGTTACCGATGGTAACGCTTTCCCGGAGGGGTGGACGATGAGCGAGAACGGCTTCTGCCCGGAGCTGAGCGACGACGTGCGCGAGGTGCGCGACTGGGTGCACGAGTTCGCCCGGACGGTCGTCCGCCCGGCCGGCGCCGAGTGGGACGAGCGCGAGGAGACCCCCTGGCCGATCATCCAGGAGGCGGCCAAGATCGGCCTCTACTCGCTCGACTTCTTCGCCCAGCAGTCCTTCGAGCCCAGCGGCCTCGGCCTGATGGTCGCCTTCGAGGAGCTCTTCTGGGGCGACGCCGGGATCGGCCTGTCCATCGTCGGCACCGGCCTGGCCGCCGCGGCCCTGTCGGCCACCGGGACCCCCGAGCAGATGGGCGAGTGGCTGCCCCAGATGTTCGGCACCCCCGACGACGTCAAGCTCGGCGCGTTCTGCGCCTCCGAGCCCGACGCGGGTTCCGACGTGGGCGCCATCCGCACCCGGGCCGTCCACGACGAGGCCTCCGGCGACTGGATCCTCAACGGCGTCAAGACCTGGGCCACCAACGGCGGCATCGCCGACGTGCACGTCATCGTCGCCTCCGTCGATCCCTCGCTCGGCACTCGCGGCCAGGCCTCCTTCATCGTCCCGCCGGGCACCCCCGGCCTGTCGATGGGCCAGAAGTTCAAGAAGCACGGCATCCGCGCCTCCCACACCGCCGAGGTCGCCCTCGACGGCGTACGGGTGCCCGGATCCTGCCTGCTCGGCGGCAAGGAGAAGCTGGACGCCCGGCTGGCGCGGGTCCGCGAGGGCGGCAGGGCCGGCGAGCAGGCGGCCATGCGGACCTTCGAGACGACCCGGCCCTCGGTGGCCGCCATGGCGGTCGGCATCGCCCGCGCCGGGTTCGAGTACGCCCGGGACTACGCCCGCGAACGTGAGCAGTTCGGCCGCCGGATCGGGGAGAACCAGGCCGTCGCCTTCCTCCTCGCCGACATGGCCACCCGCGTCGACGTCGCGCGGCTGATGACCTGGCGGGCGGCCTGGATGGCCCGCAACAGCCGGTCGTTCGACCAGGCCGAGGGATCGATGTGCAAGCTGGTGGCGGGGGAGACGGCGGTGTGGGTGACCGAGCAGGCCATCCAGATCCTGGGCGGGGCCGGCTACACCCGCGACCACCCGGTCGAGCGCTTCCACCGCGACGCGAAGATCTACACCATCTTCGAGGGCACGTCCGAGATCCAGCGCCTGATCATCGGCCGCGCGGTCACCGGCCTGCCCGTTCGCTGAAAATATCGGATTCCGCGAATCGGCTCTGACGGGCGTCTGGGATCTCTGGTCCGTCACTGGTCCGTGAGAGCCGGAAGAGCGGTGTCGACGGCCGCGCCGGAGGGGCCGTCTTTTGTTCACGAAGAGTAGTCGTCCAGACTGATCGCGGGTAGACCGGCGCAGCGGCCCTCAGCTTCATGCTCGGCGGGTCTCCTCTGAGGAGATCCGCCGGAGGGCGTGGGCGGCTTCCGCCCGTTCCCGGTTCGGCGTGCGCGTCCGCGGCGGCCAGGGCGTAGGCGGCGTTGCGCCGGACCAGCACGTCACCAGGGACGACGAGCCCGCACCTCGGATGCGCGCGCTGCCGGCCGTCAACGTGATCTACGTCTTCCGCCAAGGCCGGTGTCCGGGTGCGTCGCGGGGGCTGACGACTTCGCCCGGCCCTGGGCGGCGGTAGATGACGAACACCGCCTGCGAGTGCGGCCTTTCGGCAGCCGGGGCAGCAACTGAGCGGTACCGGCATCCCGTACCGCGGAACCGCTCGGTGCGGTGCTCGACCACCGGCGCATCCGTGAGCTCCAGCCCAGCCTCGCGTCCTCAGCGGAAGGACGACAGGACCATCTCCACCAGCGCGTCGACGTCACCGTCGACCATCGGCTCGCCGGTCATGCCCATTCGGTGGAGCAGGGTCCCGACGACGACGTCGATGAGGAACAGGACCCGGTGCTCCGGCTCGCCGAGCGCCTCCTGGAGTGCGAGCCGGTAGGGGTCCTGCAGCCGCGAAGAGAGGATCTCGCGCAGCCCCGGGTCGCTGACGGCGTCACTGAACACGCCCGCGAACGCGTCACCCACCCCCGGCTCGCCGATCTTGCCCGCGGTCCAGCGGATGGCCGAGGACATGATCTCGGCCCGACTGCCACCGTCCACCGGCGCCGGGCCGAACGCGTCGAGCAGGCAGTCCACGATCAGCGCCCCCTTCGTCGGCCAGCGACGGTAGATCGTCGTCTTCGCAATGCCCGCTGCAGAGGCGATGCGCTCCACCGTGGCACGCGCGTAGCCCAGCTCGTGGACCGTGCTCAGCGTCGCGGCGAAGACGACGTCGTTGATGCCGGAACGCGGGCGGCCGGGCGGCCGGGCGGGTGTGCTCGAAGTCATGCGCACATGATACCGATTTGCGCTACCTTAGGTTTCGAAACCAGAGGTATCGGAACTTGGGGAGAAGCATGAACGACATCACTGCGATGCGGCCCGCGGAGCCGGACTGGTCCACGGTGACGGCCGAGGAGCTGATCGCCTTCCGGGACGCCGAGAACCGCGTCCGGGCGTCCACGGCGGCACGGGTGATCACCGGGGAGCCGGACCCCGGTGCCACGATCGGCTGGCAGCAGGTGGCGCTGCCCGGCCGCGAGCTCCCCGTCCGGGTGTACCGACCCTCGGTCGCAGGCGCCTTGCCCCTCGTGATCCACGTGCATGGGGGCGCCTTCGTCGGTACGGCCGTGCAGAGCGACTGGGTCAACAGCCACCTCGCCGCCCACCTGCCGGCGGTCGTCGTCTCGGTCGAGCACCGACTCCTCGACTGGGAGACGCCGCTGTCCGCCGCCGTCGACGACGGCTGGGACGTGCTCCGGCACGTGCTGGAGCACGCCGGGACGTGGGGCATCGATCCGGCCCGCGTCGCCGTCTTCGGCGAGAGCTGCGGCGGGCTGATCAGCGCGCTGGCGGCCGTCAGGGCCAGGCGGGCCGGCCTGGGGCTGCGGGCGCAGGTGCTGGTCAACCCGGCGGTCGACGTGACCTCGGCGGCCTGGACGTACGACTCGGTGACCCGGTACGCGATGACGCCCACCCTGTCCGTGCCGCTGCTGCGGTTCTTCCAGCGGCTGGCCGTTCCCGAGGGCACCGACGCCCGCGCGCTGTCGCCGCTGTACACCGACGACCTGAACGGGCTGGCCCCGGCGCTCGTGGTGGTGCCGACCGCCGACCCGATCGCCGACCACGGCCGCCGCTACGCCGAGCGGCTCCAGGCGGCCGGGACGCCCGCGCGGCTCAGCGAGTGCCCAGGAGCGGGGCATGCGTTCCTGAGCATGCCGGGCATGGCACCCCAGGCGACGCCCGCCCGGGCGGAGATCCTCGCCTTCCTCCGGGAGTCCCTCGGCGAGTGACGCCCGGCGCAAGCGACCTGGAGCCGGCCGTCCAGATGGGTTGGCGCGCCCGTCCGCACCCTGCCATTGGCCAGGACGGCCGGGTCCGGCCGTACCTCGTGCACCACGATGGCCCCGAGCACGGCGACACCGCCGGCAGCGCATGACTGAGCCGGTGGGTCCTCGCAGGTGCGGGGCTCAGCCGAGTTCGTAGTCGAGGTGGAAGGAGTGGTGGCCGTCGTCGTTGACGATCTGTCCGCCGCCGCGGATGCCGATGAGCTCATCGGTGCCCGATCCGGGCAGGATCGTCCAGGACAGCGAGGACTCCCCGGCATGGCTGGTGGCCGTGTGGTGGAGCACGAAGGTGCCCTTGCGGCCGTTCACGGTGCCGGTGAACCGCTCGAAGCCCACGTAGGCCGCGCCGCCTGCCTCGCCGGCGACGGCGGTGATGATGTCGGTGGTGCTGTCTCCCTCCAGGTCGCCGTGGAAGGTCTTGGTGACGTGGACGCGGGTGAGCGTGGCGCCTTCGCGCTCGTCGTAGGGCTGCGGCTCCCAGCTGTCGATACCGAAGGTTCCGGTGGCGCGGGGCATGCGGTTCTCCTGCCGTTCGTCGTGATCCGCACTGATCATCGGCCGGATTCCTGTCGTCTTGTGTCAGGTATGGTCGGCCTTTCCGCATGGGTGCCGAGCCGGTCGGTCTTCTCGCTTGCCTGTCCGCCGTCCCCGCGCCCGTCCTGAAATTCAATTTCCGGAAACGGTGGTGGTCGGGACAGGGCCAGGGCACCGGTCGGTTCTGCTCTCCCTCCCGGGGCGAGGGAGCCTCACGCTCCGCCAAAGAAGTGCTGCGGACCCTCCTGGAAGTCGCCAACCGGCATGAGGTTCCCGTAGCTCGTAGAACGTGAAGTGGCGGTCCCGCCTGTTCTCCTCCGCCGAACTCCTCGATGGGACGGCCCTGGAGCGGTGAACCGGTCCGGGTTCCGCGGAGGCCGTGGTCCGCCCCGAGCCCCGGCGCGGCCGTTACGGGGTCGCGGGGACGTGGCGGAGGTCCGTCTCGATCCGGGAGGCCGTTTCGGTGAGGGCGGGGAGGACGTCGCGGACCAGGTCGTCGGGGGTGGCGCGGCCGGCGTGGGTGGCGACGTTGAGGGCTGCGACGGTGCGGCCGGTGCGGTCGTGGACGGGGACGGCGATGGAGCGCACGCCCTCCTCCAGTTCCTGGTCGACCAGGGCGTAGCCGTCGCGGGCGGCCTGCCGTACGGCGTCGGCCAGTTCGGCTGGGGAGGTGATCGTGCGGCGGGTCAGCGGCCGGGGGGTGATCTGCGCCAGGTGTTCCCCGGGCAGGTCGGCGAGGAGGACGCGGCCCATGGAGGTGGCGTGGGCGGGGAAGCGGGTGCCGACGGTGATGTCGACGCTCATGATGCCGGTCGTGGGCACACGCGCCACATAGACGACGTCGTCGCCGGAGAGCACGGCGAGCGAGGCCGATTCGCGGACCCGGGCCACCAGGTCCGCCAGGTGCGGCTGGGCGATCTGCTGGAAGGTCAGTGCCGACAAGCGGGCATAGCCGAGCTCCAGCACCCGGGGCAGCAGGACGAACCGGGTGGCCTCGGCCGCCGTGTACCCCTGCTGCTCCAGCGACCGGACCGCGCGCCGTACGGTGGCGCGGGGCAGGCCGGTGGCCCGGGCGGCGTCGGCGAGGGTGAGCCCGCCGGGCACCGAGCCGAGCGCGACCAGTACGGCCAGGCCGCGGGCCAGTGACTGGAGGTACTCCGCCCCCGGCTCCGCCTTCACGGTCCGTAAGGAGTCCGCGGCTCCGGTGGGGCGGGAAGCGGGCGGGTTCTCCCTAAGGGCCGCCTCCCGCAGGGCCGTCTCCATCGCGGCGACCGCCGCGCGCAGCCGGGGCAGGGCGTGCTCGCGAAGGCCCGCGATGTCGTGCCTGCTGGTGTGGCTGACCACGCTGGCCGCGCAGACCGCTCTGCCGCCCGGGGCGTGCACCGGCAGCGCGACCGCGATCAGGCCCGGCTCGACGAGCTGGTCGTCCTCGGCCCACGGCGCGGCGGGATCGCGCAGGGCCAGCCCGGCGGCGCAGTGGTCGGCGGGGAGTGGATCCCCGACCCGGAAGGCGATCGACAGGGTGCGCCGCCGGGGGAACTGGGCGATGAACCGGACGTCCTCTCCGTCCGGCACGGCCAGCGAGACCGACTCGTCCAGCTCGTCGGCGAGCCGCCGGGCGTGCGGATCGAGCGCCTGGGGAAGCCCGCTGCAGGTCAGGTAGGCCGTGCCCAGCTCCGCCAGGGGCGGGGCGGGCAGCAGGTCGCGATCCTCGGTGCGCAGGTAGCCCAGGTGCAGGAGGGTGGCCACGATGCGGTCGACCACTGATCTGGCCAGGCCGGTGGCGCGGACCAGGTCGGTGGCGCGCGTGCGCCGGGGTTCGGCGGACAGTGCGCGCAGCACGGTCAGGCCGCGTTCCAGGGTTCCGGCCGGTTCCATCGGCGCTCCTCGCTCAGCGGAGATCAGCGGAAGGCCCTTTGACAGGAGCGTCTCCGCTACGGATACTCGTCTCCACATTATCGAACCAAAGTTCACTGAGCGAACAGATCGCCCGGTGGGCGCGGCGGATCGGACGGAGCGTCGTGCGGACGGACACGGGAAGAGACGGCCCGGCAGCAGATCCCGCAGTGGGCCTGGAAACAGACCTGGCAGCAGGTCCGGCGGCAGACCCGGAAACAGACCTGGCAGCGGACCGGGAGACAGTCCCGGCGGGAGGCCGAGGGAGCGGCAAGGTGGCGGCCTCGGCCGCCGAGGCGCTGGCCGGGGTGAGCGACGGCGCGTCGTTCGCGGTCGGCGGTTTCGGCCTCAGCGGCATCCCGAGCGTGCTGATCCGGGCGCTGTACGAGATCGGCGTGACCGGCATCGGCGTGGTCTCCAACAACTGCGGGACGGACGGCGGCGGCTTGGGCGTGCTGCTGGCCGCCCGGCGGATCGCCCGGGTGACCGCCTCCTACATCGGCGACAACACCGAGTTCGCCCGGCAGTACCTGGCGGGCGAGCTGGAGGTCGAACTGACCCCGCAGGGCAGCCTGGCCGAACGGCTGCGCGCGGGCGGGTGCGGCATCCCCGCCTTCTACACCCCCGCCGGGGTCGGCACCCCGGTCGCCGACGGCGGGCTGCCGCTCCGGTACGCCGCCGACGGGTCGGTCGCGGCGGCCTCGCCGCCCAAAGAGGTCCGCGAGTTCGGCGGCCGAACCCACGTCCTGGAGCACGCCATCACCACCGACTTCGCGCTGGTCCGCGCGGCCAAAGGGGACCGGCACGGCAACCTGATCTTCGCCAAGGCCGCCCGCAACTTCAACCCGCTCGCCGCGATGGCCGGGCGGGTCACGGTCGCCGAGGTCGAGGAGCTGACCGAGCTGGACCCCGACGAGGTCCACCTGCCCGGGATCTTCGTGCAGCGGGTGCTCCCGCTCACCCCCGGGCAGGCCGCCGAGAAGGGCGTCGAGAAGCGGACGGTGCGCACGCCATGAGCTGGAGCAGAGACGAGATGGCCGCGCGGGCGGCGGCGGAGCTGCGCGACGGCGACCACGTCAACCTCGGCATCGGGCTGCCCACCCGCATCCCGTCGTTCCTGCCGGCCGGTACGGACGTCGTGCTGCACTCGGAGAACGGGATCCTCGGCGTCGGCCCCTACCCCGCCGAGGACGAGGTCGACCCCGATCTGATCAACGCGGGCAAGGAGACCGTGACCGTGCTGCCCGGCGCGTCGTTCTTCGACTCGTCGCTGTCCTTCGGCATGATCCGCGGCGGTCACGTCGATGTGGCGGTGCTGGGCGCGATGCAGGTCTCGGCCCGGGGCGACCTGGCCAACTGGGCGGTCCCGGGCAGGCTGGTCAAGGGCATGGGCGGGGCGATGGACCTGGTGCACGGCGCCCGCCGGGTGATCGTGGTCATGGAGCACACGGCCAGGGACGGCTCACCGAAGATCGTTCAGGAGTGCTCGCTCCCGCTCACCGGCCGGGCGTGCGTGCACCGGATCATCACCGACCTCGGCGTCCTGGACGTCACCCCCGCAGGGCTGAGGCTGGTGGAGACCGCCCCCGGGGTGAGCCCGGACGAGCTGCGCGGCCGTACCGGCGCGGAGGTCACCGCATGAGCACCGGCACGCGAGCCGTCTACGTCCTCGACGCCGTGCGCACCCCCTTCGGCCGGTACGGCGGGCGCTCGCGGGCGTGCGCCCCGACGACCTGGCCGCGCACGTGCTGAGGGCGCTCATGGAGCGCAGCGGCCTGGCCTCCCTCTGCATCGGCGTCGGCCAGGGCCTGGCCGTCATCCTCGAAAGGTAGGTGCTCCATGTCCCTCACCCAGGCCGACATCGACCGGGAGATCGCCGAGCGGCGTGCCGCCGCCGCACCCGGCGACCATCCCGCGCGCGACTACGCCCCCTACCGCAGCACCCTGCTGCGCCACCCGAAGCAGCCGCCGGTCGCGGTGACCGACCCCGAGGCCACCGAGCTGACCGGGCCCGTCTTCGGCGTCACCGACGTGACCGCCCTGGACAACGACCTGACCCGGCAACACCCCGGCGAGCCGCTGGGTGAGCGGATCACTGTGCGCGGCCGGGTGACCGACCGCGACAGCCGCCCGGTCCGCGGGCAGCTCGTGGAGATCTGGCAGGCCAACGCCTCCGGCCGCTACCCCCACCAGCGCGACGACCACCCCGCGCCGCTGGATCCGAACTTCACCGGGGTCGGCCGCTGCCTGACCGGCGACGACGGAGAGTACACGTTCACCACGATCAAGCCGGGCGCCTACCCGTGGCGCAACCACGTCAACGCGTGGCGGCCCGCGCACATCCACTTCTCGCTGTTCGGCACGGCTTTCACCCAGCGGCTGGTCACTCAGATGTACTTCCCGGGCGACCCGCTCTTCCCCTACGACCCGATCCTGCAGTCGGTCACCGACGAGCGGGCCCGGCAGCGCCTGGTCGCCGCCTACGCGCACGACCTGTCGGTGCCGGAGTGGTCGCTCGGCTACCGCTGGGACATCGTGCTGGACGGCCCCGCCGCGACCTGGACGGAGGAAGGCCGATGACCCGCCCCACCCCCTCGCAGACCGTCGGGCCGTTCTACGGCTACGCGCTGCCCTTCCCCGGCGGCGGCGACGTCGCCCCGGCGGGTGACCTGGACGCGATCACCGTGCGCGGCCGTGTCCGCGACGGCGCGGGGGACCCCGTGCCCGACGCGCTGCTGGAGTTCTGGCAGGCGGATCCCGCCGGGAGGCTCGCGGGCGCGCCCGGGCAGCCTGCGCCGCGACCCGGTGACCGGCGCGGTCGCCGGCAGGAACGGGGTCGACTTCACGGGCTTCGGGCGGGTCGCCACCGATGCCGACGGCCACTGGGCGCTGCGCACGCTGGCGCCCGGCAACGGTTACATCAGCGTCTGCGTGTTCGCCCGCGGCCTGCTGCACCACCTGTTCACCCGCGTGTACCTGGCGCACGACCCCTTCCTGGACACGGTGCCCGCCGGGCGCGGGCGCACGCTCCTGGCGGAGCGGGAGCGTAAGGGCGTCTACCGGTTCGACATCCACCTGCAGGGCGAGAAGGAGACGGTCTTCCTTGACTTCGGATGACCCCCGGAGCCGGGACCCGGCAGGCGGTGCCCACCACCTCCGGGCTCAAGACGGACCTGAGGGTCCACCCTGTCGCATGCGCGCCGACCTCGGCGTCGCGGGATCGACGGGCTCGGCCGCCGTCCTGGTCGGCAGAGCGCTCAAGGAGGAGAGATGACGGTGTTGCACCACCGGATCGACGGCCCCGAGCACGGCGAACCGCTCGTCCTCGGGCCCTCGCTCGGCACCTCGCTGCGGGTCTGGGAACCGCAGCTCGCCGCCCTGGCCCGCCGGTTCCGCGTGGTCCGCTTCGATCTGCCCGGCCACGGCGGGTCCGCTCCGGGCGCCTGCGGCGTGCGGACGATGGAGGACCTCGCCGACCTCGTGCTGGAGACGGCCGACGCCTGCGGCCTCACCCGCTTCCACTACGCGGGGGTCTCCATCGGCGGCGCGATCGGCGCGACCCTGGCCGTACGGCACCCCGGGCGGCTGCGCTCCCTGGCGATGCTCTGCTCCTCGGCCCGTTTCGGCGGGCCGGAGGCGTGGCGGGAGCGGGCCGCGGCGGTCCGAGCCGAGGGGACCGGGCCGCTGGTGGAGGCCGCCGCCCGGCGGTGGTTCGCCGGCCCCGTCCGGCGGCCGCTCCTCGATGACCTCGCCGCCGCCGACCCGGCCGGATACGCCGCCTGCTGCGACGCCCTGGCCGGCTACGACCTGCGCGACTCCCTCACGGAGATCACCGTCCCGACGCTGGTCCTGGCCGGGCGCGAGGACGCCGCGACGCCGCCCGCGCACGCCCGGCTGCTCGCCGACGGCATCCCCGGCTCCACCCTGGTGGAGGTCCCCGGAGCCGCCCATCTGGCGGGCGTCGACCGGCCGGAGCCCGTCACCGCTGCCCTGCTCGCGCACCTGCCCGCGACGGAGGGGATGACGGTCCGGCGCGAGGTGCTCGGCGACGAGCACGTGGACCGGGCGATCGCCCGCACCACGGACTTCACCCGCGACTTCCAGGATCTGATCACCCGCTACGCGTGGGGGGAGATCTGGACGCGTCCGGGCCTGGACCGCCGGACGCGCAGTTGCGTCACGCTGACCGCGCTGGTGGCCCGCGGTCATCTGGAGGAGCTGGGCATGCACGTGCGCGCGGCGCTGCGCAACGGCCTGTCGGCCGACGAGATCGGCGAGGTGCTGCTGCAGACCGCGGTCTACTGCGGGGTGCCCGCCGCCAACGCCGCCTTCGCCGTCGCCCAGCGCGTGCTGGACGAGACCGTCCCCGGCACCGCAGCGGAATGAATGACCGCGGACCGCACAATGACCGCGGGCCGCACCCGGGTGGGGAACCGCCGGCGCCGGACCCGCCGGGGTCCGAGAGGAGGGGTCGGACCCCGGCGGGACGGCCGGGCCCGCGGTCAGGGACGGGTGCGCGGGCGCTTGCGGGCGGGCGGGATCGGCAGGGGCTCCGTGCCGGGGACGATCCGGTTGGAGACGGCGCCGATCCCCTCGACGGTGAGGGTGATGACGTCGCCTGGCGTGAGCGGCGGCGGGTCCTGCCGGCCGCGCAGGCCCCACAGCTCGGCCAGGCAGCCGCCGTTGCCGCGGGTGCCCGAGCCGAGCACGTCGCCGGGCCGTACCCACGCGCCCCGGGAGGCGTAGGCGACCAGCTCCTCGAACGGCCAGCCCATGTTGGACAGCAGGTCCCGGCCCACCTCGGCCCCGTTGACCTCGGCGGTCAGTGCGAGGTTCAGGAAGCCGTCTGACCGCGGCCACCTCCAGCTCGAAGTCCAGTGCCTGCGAGCTGGGCGGCACGGGCACGTCGTCGTGGGCGCCGACCATCGCGTGCGGGTTGGTGAAGTAGAAGGTCGGCGCGTCGTACCAGGCGTCCGGGACGCCCGCCGCGCCGCTCACGCTGCGGCGGACGCCCTCGACGTGCTCCTCGAAGGTGACGAAGTCGCGGACCGAGGGCGGCTCGATCGGCGGGAGCAGCCGTACCTCGGCCAGGGGCACGGCCGCTCCGGTGGCCGGGACCGTGCCGGTGCGGACGTCTACAACCGCATCCACTGGGGTGTGGTCACCTACGTCGCCACCTACCGCCGACGGATGCGGCCTCAGGTACTCGACAAGATCCAGCGGTTCGCGGGGGACAAGCAGGTGGTCTTCCTGCGCGGACGGCGTCAGACCCGCCGCTGGCTGGAGCAGGTCGCCGCCTGGCGCTGAGCCGCCGCTCACCGGCACTCGCCTGCACGACCGGGCGGAGGCCATGAGTACGGCCAACGCCTTCACCAGCTCCACCGCCCAGTGGGAGCTGTACGGGAGCGGAGCCCGGCTGGCGGCGCGTACAAGGGCCTTGCACCGAGCCAAGACGAGCGGCCGTCCCGTGGCCGACGTCATCGCCGAGCTGGCCGCCGCTCACCTACCTATAGCTTCCGGGGCGGTGGTCGCCGACATCGGCTGCGGGCGCGGCACCACCAGCCGTGTCCTGACCGAACGGCTCCAGCCCCGGTGTCTGCTGGCCGTCGACGCCTCCGTCGCGATGATCACTGGAATCCGCCTTTGTTTCCGGGGCCATCCCGGAGAAACTAGGCTGTCATAGCTCCAGCGGCTTGCCGTTCATCCACTCGACGAGCCGAGCCCGGCCGATCATGGTGACTTTCCCGCGACCTTCATCCGCGGCGGGCCAGGTGAACCCACTCGATGTGATCAGAACGGGGTGATGGCCGGTGTATGTGCAGTGCACGGCGCCTATGAGGTTGCGGATACGGTCCGCGCCGATCGAGGCGGCCTGCCGCTTGCACTGAACGGCGATCTTACGGCCTGCCCGCGTGCACGCGGTGATGTCGACTCCTCTATCGCCACTGCGGCCAATCACTCGGACGTGAAGCAGGCCGCTCGCGCGTAGCAGATCGGCGACGAAATGCTCGAAGTCGTGCCCGCTCATGGCGTCGATCGATTCCAGTCTGGCGCGGTCCTTGATGCTCTGCTGAAGCAGCTTCCGCTCGTGTTCGGCGACGGTGTGGACTATGACGCCGCCGAGTCCGAGGAAGAGCGTGGTGAGCAGGATGACCAAGATCGCGGTTTGGTGAGTGACGATGAAGGTGAAGACGAGCCGGCAGATGGTGATGACCAGCCACACGAAGCCGCCGGCGACCACCAGGGCGGCAGCGGTCGCCGCGGCACGGGGGGCGACCGAACGCAGGCATGACCGGGAAGGGGAAGGCACATAAGGGGGTTCCATGAAGGTCTCCGGGAAGTCATTCAGGCGGTTGCACAAGGGATGGCGATGACCTCAAGGTCCACATGGTGCTGTTCCTGCAACGTGATGGCGGTGTGGGCCAGCGTGATCTGAGAGAAGGGGAACAGCGTGCCCGCGGTCAGGGCCGCACCGTGCTTCAGGAGGATGGCGAGCACGACTTTCTTGGGCTGGAAGTCGTCGGGGATGGTCCGGCCAGGGCTTTCCCGCGCGACGAGTGCGGCGAACTGCGTGCGGGCCGCAGGAGAGTACGCCAGGGCCTGGGCGGACACCAGGGCCTGGTGGAAAAGGTGGCTCAGCGGCGATGAGCCCTCGGCCTGCTTGACATGGACGAGTTCGTCGTCGGGGCCGAGCAGGTCACAGATCTCGATCCAGTTGCTCCTGTTCAGAGGATTGCGGACACCCATGCGGTCCAGGCACACGTAACCGTCGCGTAGGAACGGCACCTCGCCGTTGTACTCCCGCTCGGTCCAGCCGTTCTGCCAGGCGGGCAGATCCAGCGAGGGCGGGGCGGAGAGAATGCGGGTGACCTGTCCCCGGACTCCGTCGAGGTAGGCCTCCCCGATCTCGTACCAGTGGCCGTCCAGCAGGTGGAAGCGCCGGGAGCCGATGGAACAGTCCGCCTCGAGCCACCTGAGGGCGGCGGCGCCGGTGATGGGATGCGTTCCGCCGGAGGATGCACACAACTGGATCCGGCTCTTGCGCAGTGCCTGCACCCGGTTTCCGAAAGGCTGCCGCTGGAGCGGCGCCGTGATCGCCTCCAGATCGAGGTGATCGTGGCTTCCGGCATGCGCGCCGACGATCCTGACCAGGTACGACCGCGTGTCACCGAGGTGCATCAAGCAGTTGGTGGGTACGGCAGGAGCCAGGTGCCGTTCACCTCGCTCACGCTCATGGCTGAGCAGTTCCTCCAGAGCGGTGTCGAGTTGCTCGGTGGTCTCCGTATCGGTGACCGGTCGGACGTTGTCGACGAATTCCAGCAACTCGTGCGGGGGCTTGCGGCTGCAGATCTCGGCGATCGTGCGGATGTCCGCGACCAGGTCAGCGGCGGGCAGAGCCAGCCGCAGCCGGAGGCCGGCCGATCCTTCGATCCGGGCGGTGCGCCCGCTGCCCCGGCAGAAGGTCAGGTCCGTTTGGCCGAGTACGCCGCCGAGGCGGCGGACCATCTCGGCGGGCTCGATGCCGAAGCTGAAGATGGGCAGGCCGGCCGGAGCGTGGGTGAAGTCGGACCGGCCGCGGGCGGCGGGGAACCGCCGGGCCAGATCATGGATCCGGTAGGGATCGACGGCTCGTACAGCGAAGTGCAGGCCGAAACGGGGGTCTTTGTGCTCATCCACCAGGAGCTGGCGGCCGTGCGTACCGAAACTGATGGCATAGACGACGTCATCGACGGCGAGCACGAGCAGCCCGCCGGAACGGCGCTCGTGATGGCGAATCGACAGCCCGGTGGTGAGGGAGGCGTCCGAGCACCACTCAGCGGGTTCGTCGGGCTCCAGGCAACCGTCCACCCAGAGGGCAGGTACATCCAAGGCCGGCGGGACGTGCAGGTCGGCGCCGATCGTGTCGGCGAACTCCAGATCGACGGCATTCAGCAGCTCGCCAGGCCGCAGCCGAGGTAACCGGTGCAGGGTCACCAGGCGTGTACGCGTACAGGAACGCACAGCGGGCATGAGGTATCACGCGCCTTCCAGGGGAAGAGGGCCGCATCGGAGTCGCGGTATCGGATGACGGCCGCCGTCACACGACGGAGAGGTGACGGCCGTTCCGCTCATTTTGCGGGGGCGCGTTCCGTATGTGCTTCGCACTCGCCGTAGATGACTAAATCCGGCCAGATGTGAACCGGGAGAGTGATTTCCCGCGACTCTTCCGGTGGGAGCATATGACTCGGGCGGGCTATTTACTTCCAATGGTTTACGTGTACCCGGACCGGATGTAATCCCTGCGTCTGGCGCTATTAAAGTAATTAATGATCCCGGTGGGACGATGTAGGATCAGAGTTTCATTTCTGATCGACACTTCCTTGGTCCATCTGCCTGTAGTTGACTCCCCGCCGCGCGGCCAGGTTTACCTTGATCCGCTGTTTGCCTCTCCGTATTGAAGGCGCTTCATCGGATCCCGCACTGGGCGGCTGCGGACCACAACTGACTTGCTTGCGAGCACTTGGTCACATGCAGTGAAGTGACACCTCTCGGTGTCAGGTCGCGGATGCAAAGAAGGTGTCCTGGCCATGGGGCAAGCCCACCGTCCTGCGCCTCTCCATGCAGCCGTGGAGATCACAGACCACGATCACTGCGCCACCGCCGAGCGTCTGCATGGCCATCGGCTGGTTCCTACGTCACCCCGAGAAGCTGGACACCGACGAGCAGTGGCGACTCGGCGCGCTCACCGGCGCTTACCCGCTGCTAGCCGCGCTCCGCGACCACGTCCGCGGCTTCGCCGACATGGTGCCGCAACTGCGTGGCGACCGCCTTGAGCAGTGGATGAACGAGGTCCGGGGCGATGACCCGCCTGACTGTGCTCCTTCGTCACCGGCCTGCACCGCGACTTCGACGCGGTCAAGGCCGGGCTGACCCCGCCCTGCAACTTCGGGAAGGTGAGGCCATGCCAACCGCGTCAAAATGCTCAAGCGGCAGATACACGGCCGGGCCAACCCCGGCCTCCTACACAAACGCGTTCCCCTGGCCGACCGAGGAGGTTCAGCTCACGGAATTCGGGCCAGAACCAGTTTTCACCCGTCGTCGACACCGTGATCCGTTTGCGAATGCTCCCGCGAGGGGCGGGGCATTGCGTCATGTCATGCGATGGAGTCATTGGTTTCAAGGGCCATGGATGCTTCTCCTCTTTCTGGGGATCTCGGCTGAGCCCGTCAGACGCCTGGTGATGCTCGGGACCGGATGGAGTCCGTTTCAGGTGATCATGCGGTTGAACGCCTCGGGGGTGACGATGGGGATGCCGTAGGCGCGGGCCTTGCGCGCTTTGCCGGAGAGCGTGTCGGGGTCGGCGGCGACCAGGAGCCGGACCTTCTTGGTGCCGCTGGGATGGGGGACGTAGCCGGCCTGGCGTGCGCGGTCCTTCCAGGTTTCCCGGCCGCCGTCCATCTCGCCGGTGAAGACCACGAGGTCACCCGGGGCGAGCTGGAAGCGGGAGAGCTCGGGGGAGGCCTCCTGCGAGGCGCGGGCGAGCGCCTCGTTGGCGGCGTCGCCTGGCAGGCCGAGCAAGGTGGTGACGAGGTCCAGCTCGGCCCGTTCGGCGGTGGTGACGACGCCGTCGGCCAGGGCGGCGTGCGCCAGCGCGGTCAGGTAGTCGCGGTGCAGCCGTTGCGCGTCGGCGCGGGTCAGGCCCAGGTCGGTAGCGAGCCGGACGAGGGCGTCGGCCTCGGTCGCGGAGATGTGCCGGTCGAGCAGGGCCTGGTCGAGCAGGGCGAGGTAGGAGTCGGCCGTCACGGGCCGGGGGACACGGGAGAGCCGGTCGAGGATGCGGGCCAGGAAGTGGGGGTCGCGTTCGGCGGAGACGCCGCGCCGTACCCAAGGGGTCGCGGTGTCGGGGAGGGCGGGCCAGGGGGCCTGCGTCGCGGTGGTGAGCAGGGGGTGCCTGGGGGAGTGGGGCCGGTCAGGGTGAGGTAGTGGCGCAGCAGGGCGGTCAGGGCGGAGGCGATGTCGGCGAAGGCGGGGGCGTGGCGGATGTCGGCGGAGGTGATGCCGTGGACGTGCTGGGGGCCGAGGTCCGTCCGGGATTGAGGAGGGTGCTCCACTCGCCGGTGACGTGGCCGGCGGGGTCGAGGTGCACGATGCCGATCTCGATCACCCGGTCGTGCAGGGCGGGGTGCAGTCCCGTGGTCTCCACGTCGATGACCGCATAACCGGGTGAGCCGTTGAGCATCGGGTGCCTTTCTTCCGTGGCCGCCTTCGCGGACGATCGCATGCCGGATGGCGGTGAGCGGTGCGAATGAGCGCAGTGTGATCTTCTCGTGACGAAGCGAACCGAAGGTCGGTGACCGAGCCTCACGCTCGGTGACGTCTTCTGAAGTCTCCCCGGCCGGCTTCGAAGCCTTCTGGTCCGTCACCGGTCCGTCAGAGCGTCCGGGCAGATCACCGAGAGCCCCGCCGGTGGCGAGTACGAATCCGGGGAGGACCCGTTCCGGTCGGACCGCTACCCGGGATGGTGATCATCGCGGAACCCGGCTGCGCTGCCGGGCCGCAAAACGGCGGGCGGCGAGCGGGCGGATGTGCGCTCCTTCCGCGTAGAAGCTCTGATGGAGAGCCAGACGGGTGCCGCAGATCGTGACGCTGGGTGAGATCGCGCGCCTGTGAACCTGCAGAGATAGGGCCATAGGTGCGCGAGACGGCGACCGCTGCGGTCATCCAGGTGCGATGGAACTGAAGATCAGGCGGTGGCCGCGTTGGCCAGCGTAGGACACACCACTCCGCGCTCGGCCTGGAGGCCACATTCGTGCTGCCCGGGTGAGGAAATCGAACGGGCCCCGAGGGTGATGCGCCGATCGTCTTCGACGCCTGCCCCGCCTGCCCCGAGCAGGGTGAAAACCAATGGACGAGACCGCCCGCACGGTGGAATAGTCCCGCCGTGACCGTGCCCACAGCCTCCCCCGCCCAGCCTGTATCACTCTCAGGGGGCCTCATCCTGAGACAAGCGCAGCCCGCAGATCTCGACCAGATCGGAACGCTCCTGGCCGAACGCGGCGAACCCGCCGACGCCCTCGACCACCGGTTGGTCGTCGCAGACCCCGACGCCGGCTGGCCGGCCTGCGCCGTGGTCGTCGACGGCGACCGGGTCGTCTCCACCGCGACGCTCCTCGACGAAGAAGTGCGCATCGGCGACATCCGCCTCCCCTCCGGTCAGGTCGAGCTGGTGGCCACCGACCGCGAATACGAAGGACGCGGGCTCGTACGGGCGCTCATGCGATGGGCCCACGACCGCTCCGCCGCCCGCGGCCATGTCATCCAGGCGATGATCGGCATCCCGTACTTCTACCGGCTGTTCGGCTACGAGTACGCCGTCGACATACCGCCCGCACTGACTGTGCACACCCCGCCCCCCGGCGAGGCGGCCCCGGGGCTCCGCCCCGCCCGGCCCTCCGACATCCCGGCTATGGCGGCCCTGCAGGAGACGACCCAGAGCCGGTTCGACGTGGCCATGCCGCACTCACCCGCATGCTGGCGATGGCTGCTGGCCCACGAGGCGAGCACCCTGTGGGTCCTCGAGCACGCCGACACCGTCATCGCCACCGGGCGCACCACGCCTCTCGAAGGCGACGAGCTGCTCCTGGCCGAGGCCGCCGCCCTCGACGAGGCCGCCGCCCTCGACGAGGCCGCGGCGCGGGAACTGCTCCGTGGCGTCGCCGCACTGGTGCCCGACGGGCAGGTACGGGTCGTCCAGCGAGCCGGCACCGTGACCGCCGCCGCCTGGCACGACTTCCTCACGCACGAACCACGCCGACAGGCGGAGCAGTATTACATCCGAATCCCGGACGTCACGGCGCTGCTGGACCGGCTGCGGCCACTGCTCTGGCACCGCCTCACCGCCGCCGGGATAGACCACACCGGCCGAGACATCGTCATCTCCACCTTCGGCGCCCACTACCGGATCCCGGTCCACGCCGACGGACTCGGCGCGGTCACCGCCGGCGGCGCGATGCAGGGCCCCGCAGCGGTGGGCGGCGCCGGCGTGGCCCCCGATTACCTGCCCGCCCTGCTGTTCGGCCCACATGGCATCGAAGGCCTGACCCGGATCCGGCCCGACGTCTACACCGCGCAGGAGGAGCTGTTCCAGGCACTCTTCCCGCCGCTCACCGCCGATGTGCTCAGCTACTACCTGCCGTATTAGACGAGTGAGTCCTGAAGCTCAGAAATGAAGCGATCCGGACCTGAGGAGGTGATGTCCTCCGGATTCCGCGGTGGCAGATGAGCGCGGCAGCCCAGAGCGATGAAGGAGCGGAGTCCGGGAAGGCCGTCGGCCCGGACGCCGTCATCCACTGCCCGGGACGGCCGTCGCGCAGCTGCTGATGAACGGCTGACTTCGGCACCTGCCGGGGCTCACCTCTGCCGGGCGGCCTCGGGCTCATCGTGGGTTTCGTCGTGGGTGATGTGCATGAGCTGGCGCCAGAGCGCCACCACGAAGACGGCGGAGCCGGCGAAGGCGAACCAGAAGGGGGCGGTCACGCCGTAGCGGGCGGCCAGCGCCCCGCCGATGAGCGAACCGGCGACCAGGCCGCCGAAGACGCAGATGGTGTTCACGCTGCCCACCCGGCCCTGCAGCTCGGTCGGGACGGCCCGCTGGCGGACGGTGACCGAAGTGGTGCCCCAGATGAACGCGTGTGCGCCGAACACCAGGAAGATCGCCGACGCCACCCACGGGGAGGTGGTGAGTGCGAGGCCGAGATGGGTGAGCGTCTCGAGGATCAGCCCGACGCGCATGATCACTCCGAGGCTGAGCCGGCGGGTGATCGTCCCGTAGAGGGAGGTGCCGACGAGCCCGCCGATCGCGCTGACCGTGGTGAGCAGGCCGAAGCCGATCGGGCCGAGATCGAGCCGTTCCAGGCTGTAGAGGACCAGCACCGACCAGGCGGCGCCGAACGTGATGTTGAAGATCAGGATGGTGAGAACCAGGGTCCGCACGGCGGCGTGCCGGATCGTCCAGCCGAATCCTTCCCCGAGCTCGTGCCGGAGGCCCGCGCCCCCGGCGCCGCTCTCCCGCCCGTGCGGCGGCAGCGAGACCCGGGAGATCATGACGAGTCCCGCCGCGACGAGCAGGAACTGCCCGGCGAACGGCCAGGTCGCCCCGGCGGTGAAGAGCAGCGCGCCCAGCGGCGGCCCGGCGAGCTGGTTGAGGGTGAGGAACCCGGTCTGCAGCCGGGCGTTCGCCACCAGGAGGTCGTCGCGGGCGACCAGCATCGGGGTGAGCGTCGAGGTGGCGTTGTCGGCGAACACCTCGGTGACCCCGATCAGCGCCAGCGCGATCAGCGCCCCGGCCACCGTCACGGTCCCGGTGGCGATCACTGCGACCAGCCCGGCCAGGATCATCAGTCGTACGGCGTTGGCCGCCAGCACGATCCGCCGCCGGTCCAGCCGGTCCGACAGCACCCCCGCGTAGAGGCTGAACACCAGCGGCGGCGCCCAGCCGATCAGCGCTCCCAGCGAGATCAGGAACGGGTCGCGCGTCAGCGACGCGATGAGCAGCGGCGCCGCCGCCATCACCACGCCGTCCCCGAAGTTGGTCACCCAGCTCGAGCCCAGCAGCCACCGGAACGATGACCCCAGCCGTTCGGGTACGAATCGCCCGATTACCTGCCGCATCACAGTCCCAGGACCTTACGGCCCCCTTCCACCGGCGGCAACGCGAATACGGGCACCCCATGGCGGACCTTGTCATCGCGCCCGCCGGCACCGGCCTGCTCACCGCGGGAGCCGGAGCCCGGCGGGTCCCGCTCCAGGTGATCGCCGGCGGCCACGAGCACGACCCGGTCACCAGGGACCCGCGGGAACCGGCCGGCCTCGACTACGAGGAGGACGGCCGGTGATCCCCGTCCAGCAACGGGGCCAGCACCCGGGACAGATCGTCCGGCTCGCGGTAGACGACACCGGTCATGCCCAGCTCGACCGCGGTGTCCACGTTCGCGGCCCGGTCGTCGACGAACAGGCAACGGCGGGCGGCGGCTCCCGCGGCCTGCGCGGCGGCCTCGTAGATTCGCCGGTCCGGTTTGGCCACTCCCACCTGCGCGCTGGTGACCACCGCGTCGAAGGACCCGCCCAGCCCGGCCGTCTCCAGGACGGCGTTGAGCTGGAGCGTCGAGTTGGACACCAGCACGACCGGTACCCGGGCCCGGGCCTGCCGGAGCAGGCCGACGACCTCCGTGTCGATCCGGCACCCCGCCTCGATGAATCCCCTGCTCAGCTCTGCGGCGTCCTGCGGGCCGGCCAGCCCGGCGAGCCCGGCGGCGATCGCCTCCGTCCACTGGTCGACCGTGATCCGTCCGAGGGCCACGGGTACGGCCAACTCAGGAGCGAAGGCGATCTTCTCCGTGGTACCCGGGACCAGCCCGCAGGCGTGTTCACGCCGTTCGTGCTCGGTCAGGTCGACGTAGCCGATCACGTCGTAGAAGTCGCACAGCACCGCGTCGAAAGGCATCGGTTCTCCTGTTCATCCGCACAGCCGCTCCCGCCAGGGACGCGCGCCGTACTCGATCGAACCATCATCGGGCGGGATACGTGACGAGAGCATGAGATCCCGGTTCGCCGCTGCCCGCCTGTCCACGGATACCGTTCGGATGCGGCGGTCCCGCGCTTTCCCCCTCCGTGCTCCGGGAGCCGCCGGGCGCGTGGTGGTCTGGTCGCTCGCGCTGGCGCTGCTGCCGGCCGGGTGCGGCGGCGGTCGCATGTCGCAGGGGGAGTTCGAGGACCGTGCCCGCGAGATGGCCGGGCGCTGGCAGGGCTCGGCGGCCGACCGCGCGTGGCGCGAGGGCTTCGTGCCGCTGGAGCACCCGGAGGCGGCCTCGGACTGGAAACGGTTGCCCGCCTGGGCGAACCGGAGCGGCCACAACGGCGCCTGGAGTCTGGACGTCGACCTGCCTGCGGAGACCCCGCCCGCCCGGCGGCTGCAATGGCCGGACGGCTCCGCCGTCCACCCGTCGGCGATCACCCCGCGCCCGGCGGTGCGGGACGGCGGCGAGTACCAGGAGGTGACGGCGTTCGACCCCGTCTCCGGCAGGGAGCGGGAGCTGCCGCTGCGCTACCTGCACGGCACCTGCGACCGCACGCACGGCGCCCGCGCCTACGAGACCCGCGGCCTGGTGGTGGTCGACGTGGACGTCGAGCCCGCCGGCGACAGGCCATGCCCTGAGATAGGCAAGATCGACCAGGTCACCGTCACGCTCGAAGCGCCCCTCGGGAATCGGCTCATGCTCGACGCCGGGAGCGGACTGCCGGTGCCGCCCAGCGCGCCGGCATCGCACTGAGGGCCCCGCCGTACCGGTGGCGTGAAGGGCCGAGGGGCGCAATGGGGAGGTCGGCGGGGAAGGAGGGCGGGTGTGCGCGGGGGTCAGCCGTGTTCGGCGTGCTGCCCGTGGTCGGTGACCTGGGCGTCGAACCAGGCGTGCAGTGCCGTGATCAGGGACGCGTCGGCGGTGGTGTAGGTGATCCGGGCGCCGGCGGGCAGTTCGGCGTAGCGGATGTCGATGCGGCTGTGGCCTTGTTCGAGCTCGCGCAGGCCCGGCATGTCGCCGCCGTGGATGGAGGCGGGATCGCCGTAGTCGCCCTTGCTGAAGCCTGCCGCCTCGGCGGTCAGGTGCTCGCGGATCAGTCTGATCTGCTCGGTGTCGGCCGGGTCGTCGGAGATGACCGTCTGCACGCCGCCGGTGGCGGACTCGGCGAAGCGGTGCGTGGTGCGTTCCAGGTCGAACGGCATCACCTGCCGGCTCCTGGTCGCGATCTCGGCCTGCCGGTCGGCCGGCGCCCGCTGCTCGCTCTGGCCGATGAGCATGTACGCCGCCGCGGCGGCGACGGTGACGACGACGGTCGCGAGCGCGGCGGTGAGCACCCGGGTGCGTCGATTCTGTCGATTCTCAAGTCTCATCTATGGCCTCCGTGAGAATGGTCAGGGCGTGCAGCACGCCGGCGCGTTCGCCCTCGGGGACGCGGTCCAAAACGGCGGAGAACCGCTTCGCCCTGGCCTCGGCCAGCCGGGCCGCGGCCTGCACCCCGGGCGGGGTGAGCCGGACCAGCACGCCGCGCCCGTCGTCGGGCGCCGGGGTGCGCTCGGCCCAGCCGCGGTTGATGAGCTGCGTGACCAGGCGGCTGGTGGTGCTTTTTTCCAGGCGTAGCCGGTGTGCCAGCTCGTTTTGACGCACCGCGCCGTCCCTGGCCAGCTCGCCCAGGGCGTGGGCCTCCGAGGTCGGGACGGGCTGCCCGCAGGGGGTCTGGTCCGGTTGATGGAGACCGAACGCCCGGACGAACCTGGCCACGGCCTCCTGAAGTTCGCGATCATCCGCCATGGTTCGACCGTACAACCATTTGGTTCGATAGCGCAACCAGTTGTCGGGCGGAATGAACCGGACCGGTCGATGGCGGGTATCGGGTCGTGCCATCCGGCGGGCGCGGTCGGCGGCTACGCCGATGTCGGCGGTTGGGCGGCGACGGGGATCTGCGGCCGCTCGGGCGCGAAGAACCGGTCCGAGGGGTGCGGCTGCCGTAATGCCGTGCGGCACCCGGCTCCCCACCGTCCCGCGAACACGTCGGCCAAGCGCGGCGGCCGGCTGTCCGATGCCGTCCACCGCTTGAGGTATCGAACCCCCTCGGGGTATTTTGCGGCCTGACAGTGGATACCCCGCTGTCGCCGGGGAGGGGACCGCCCCACGTGGCGCCAAGGCGCAGAAGGGGTGCGGGCGCCGGACAAGCGGAAGCGAGCGCGGCGGCCGTGAGCAGTGCCGAACCGGGAGCCGGGGAGGGGCGGACCGGTGACCGCCGACGGTCCTCCAAGGCGGCTGCGGAGGCGGACGTCGTCTGGCGGCCGACCTGTATCGGAGACGGAATGCCCACCCGCCGCCCGGTACTCGCCCGCGCCGAGCGCATGCTGGAGATGAGGACAGACGTAGGGAGACTCCGCTTGGTGAGGCTCCCTTGGTGTGGCCGGGGTGGCAGGGAGGTGCGATGGGGAACCGGAAGGTGGTGCCCGCAGAGCGGACCGCGGTGGGCAGGGCCGCTCGTAAGGCCGTTCCACGCCGGGAGCACGCCGGATGGGCGCCGTCCCGCAACCGCCCCGATCCCGTCGCCCGGCTGTCGGCGCAGGAAGCCGGTCGGCTGCCCTGGCTACTGCCCGTACGGCACGCGCGGATGGCGGAGTCGCCGCTGGCCTTCTCCCGGGGGAGTGCGGGACTGATGGCCGCTGATCTCACGTGCACCCCGGTCACCGGCTTCACCGTGCAGCTGTGCGGTGATGCGCACCTGGCGAACTTCGGGACGTTCGCCTCCGCCGAGCGCCGGCAGGTCTTCGACGTCAACGACTTCGACGAGACGCTACCGGGTCCGTGGGAGTGGGATGTGAAACGGCTGGCGGCCAGTTTCGTCCTCACGGCGCGTGACAACGGCTGCGGGGACGCCGAAGGTCGCAGGGCGGCCGTGCGGTCGGTGACCGCCTATCAACGGGCCATGGCGGGGTTCGCCGCCGCGGGCGTGCTGGACGTGTGGTACGCGCAGGTCTCACTGCAGATGATCAAGGACAGGATCCCGCGCGGAAAGGATCGCAGACGGTTCGCCTCGGCTCAGGAGGGAGCCAGGAGGCAGACCAGCCGGCGCGTGCTGACCAGGCTCACCGAGAGGGCCGGCGGGCGTCTACGGATCAGAAGCGAACCGCCGCTGCTCGTTCCGCTGCGGGAGATGGGCGAGCACGACGAGCGGGCGGCGTTCCGCCATCAGGTGGAGGAGAGTTTCACCGGTTACCTGTCGTCGCTGTCATGCGACCGGCGGCATCTGCTGTCGCGTTTCCGAATGGTCGACGTCGCGTTGAAGGCCGTGGGGGTGGGCAGTGTCGGAACGCGCTGCTTCATCGTCCTGATGCAGGGCCATGAGCACGACGAACCGCTCTTCCTGCAGGTCAAGGAGGCGGGCGCGTCGGTGCTGGAGGCTCACCTGCCCAGTAGTGTGTTCTCTTGCGGCGGGCAGCGCATCGTGGAGGGCCAGCGGTTGATGCAGGCGAGCGGCGACATCTTCCTCGGCTGGTCCCGGACGGCTCCGCCGCGGGACCATTACTGGCGGCAGTTCCGGGACATGAAGGGGGTTGCCGACATCCCGACGATGGGCCCGCGACGGCTCAAGCGCTACGCCGACCTGTGCGGCTGGACGCTGGCGCATGGTCACGCCCGCTCCGGTGACGCAACCGCGATCGCGGCCTACCTGGGAGCGGGCGACGCCTTCGCTGAAGCACTGGGAGACTTCGCTGTGGCATACGCGGACCAGGTGCAGCGAGACCATGCGGCCTTCGTGGAAACGCTGAGAAGCCACCGGCTGGAGCCCGCCTAGACTCCGCGTCATCTCGCGCTCGCCCGTACCTCTGCCGCGAGCGATCGGGCGGATGAGGACGCCGACGAAGGGCGGGAGCACCGGAGCGACGGTCCGGCTGGTCTTCCCGCTGGCGCTGTTAGGTGCCGATGATCCGGAGGAGCAGCCTGAACCGGTAAATGCCCAGCCGAAGCGGTCGGCCGTCGTACGTTGGGCGTGTCATCGCCGCTTCGGCGCGGCAGAGACCGCAACCCCGACGCCGTACACGCGGGAGGCCGACACCCCGCGTCCCTGGGCCGCGGCCGGCCGACGCCGTCGTCCCGCGCGGGCCGTAAGGAAGTGGTGGAACGCCGAGATCCCAGGAGGACCATGAAGAAGCCGGTGGAGCCGCTCGCGGGGTAGGGTGCTGACAGGTCTGGAAGACGTGGAGCACCTCAGGCCAAGGCGATCGAGACCGCCCGGCAGGTCGAGATCGCGCAGATGCGTAAGATCCTCGACCGCCTCTGACTCGTTCCGGCGCCCTGACGCCTCGGCATCCCGGCGCGCCATGGCCGCCGGGGTGCCGAGGCGTCCCCGGACGGGCGGAGAAGAACGAGCCGCCGCGCTCAAAGATCCTTGCCTCGCCGTCGGCCCCGCAGGGCTCGGCCGGTGCCGGAGGGCGGCCGACGTCACCCATATGGTGCCCACGATGCAGGGCCCGCAGCGGAGGAAAGCGTCGTGCCGTCGCGTCGGACTGCTTGCCATATACCCCCTATGGGTATAAATTCGGGTATGTCGGAACTCCATGGCGACAGAGGAAATGAGATGTCCGAACCGACCCGCCACACCGCACACGGGCACCAGGGGGCCGGCGGCGGGCACGCCGGCCACCATGGGCACGACCACCGGTCGCATGCCGCCCACGAAGGACACGCCGGGCACGCGTCGAAGACGACCTGGAAGATGGCCGTCTCGGCCACCCTGCACTGCCTCACCGGCTGCGCCATCGGCGAGGTCCTCGGCCTGGTGATCGGCACCGCCCTGGACTGGTCCACCGCGCCCACCATCGTGCTCGCCGTCGCTCTGGCCTTCTTCTTCGGCTACCTGCTCACCCTCATCCCGCTGCGCCGCGCCGGAGTGCGCTGGGGCACCGCGATCGGGCTCGCGCTCGCCGCCGACACCGTCTCCATCATCGTCATGGAGATCGTCGACAACGGCGTCATGCTGGTGATCCCCGGAGCCATGGACGCCGGCCTGACCACCGGCCTGTTCTGGGGCGCGCTGGCCCTGGCCTTCCTGGTGGCCTTCCTCGTCACCACCCCGGTCAACAAATGGATCATCGGCCGGGGCAGGGGCCACGCCGTCGTCCACGCCTACCACCACTGACCCCCACGCACGCGCAGGGACGGAGAGCCCCATGAACCGGCCCGACCGCCGGGTACGCCGCACCCGGCGCGCCGTACAGGACGCACTGATCGAACTGATCCTGGACAGGGGCTACGGCGCGGTCACCGTCACCGATCTGATCAAGCGTGCCGACATCGGCCGCTCCACCTTCTACTGCCACTTCACCAGCCGCCAGGACGTCCTGTTCAGCAACATCGACGAGGTCGCCGACCTCCTCCGCCCCGGCCGCGGGGACGGGGCGGGACCGGCGTTCTCCTTCGCGCTGCCCCTGCTGGAGCACATCGACGAGAACCGTCATCTGGTCCGCGCCCTGACGGGCCCAGGCAGCGACACGGCCGTTCAGGACCGGATCCGGCGAGTCCTGTCATCGATCACCCGCGCCGAGCTCCTCGCCGCCCGGCCCGACGGTGCTCGACCGCCGGCCGAGCTGGATCTGATCGTGGCCTGTGCCGTCGGCGCGTTCATGGCCCTGGTCTCCCGCTGGACGGACGACAACACGGCCGAGACGCCCGTGATGCTGGAGACGGTCTTCCGCAGGATGATGTCCGCCGCGCACGCCGGCCTGCCCGGCGGACCCACGGATTCAGCGGGCGAGACCCGCGTGCGGCCTCCGGCGGCTCCGGACCGGGACAGGCGAGGTCCTTCGCGCGGAGACGTTCGCGAACAGGGGACCCTGGGATGTCCGGTAACGGACACCACCGTCTGACCTGGTCGTTGCCCGTCGATCCCGTCGAGCGGTACTTCCTTTCCAACGGGCTTCGCCCGCGACGGAAAGCCACCCCTGGAGCCGCTCATGCCCCTGTACATCCCGTCCCAGCCCGAACCCGTGGCCATCGGACGTCGCACCGTCGTCCCGCTGATCGACGCGGCCGGAGACGTCCTCCCGCCCGAACGACTGTTCCCCGGCCTCCCGGCGTCCGACCTCGCCGGGCTGCTCGCTGCCGACGGCATGCGCGAGCCGATGGTCGTCACGGGCTTCGCCGTTCTCGGAGCGGGCACGACGATCCTGGTCGACACCTGCCTCGGCGGGAGAAAACAGGGGAAGAACGGCCCTTTCCCCGGTTTCACCTCCCGGTGGATGACCACCCTCGCCGAAGCCGGCATCGATCCCGCCACCGTGGACGCCGTCGTCAACACCCACCTCCACCACGACCACGTCGGCTGGAACACGACCGACGCGCTTCGGCCGGCCTTTCCCGCCGCGCGCTACCTTCTCGCCGAAGCCGAATACGAGCGCCTCGCCGAGGGAGGCGTCCGGCACGCCGAGCGAATCGCCCAGTGCATCCATCCGGTGGAGAAGGCCGGGCAGCTGGATCTGGTCACCGGAGCCCACCGGATCGACGACGGCGTACGGCTGCTTCCCGCGCCCGGGCACACTCCCGGCCACCTCGTCGTGGAGGTGACCGACGAAGGACAGACCGCTGTGATCGCAGGCGACCTGCTCCACCACCCCCTGCAGCTGGCCCGGCCGGACATCTCCTCCTCCCTCTGCGATGACCCTGAGCAGGCCGCCGACTCCCGCCACCGAGTGCTGGACGACCTCGCCGCCCGCGGCGGTGTCCTGCTGGCCACCCATCTCATCCATGCCGGGAGAATCCACCGGCAAGGCAACGGCTTCGCCCTTCAAGGAGCTTCCTCGCGCTCCGGCCGACCTCCAGAACTTCCGGAAGCAGCTGCTCACTGACCAGTAGGGCTTGGTCAGATGGGGACGGGTGCGGCGTGCCGGGGTAAAGCTCGGCGGCCGCCGGGGACAGCCGGCAGGGGATGCGGTCATGCGGTGGTGAGCTCCGCCTCGACCGGTCCGGGGGCGGGTTCGGCCAGCGGCGCGAACAGGGCGCCGAGCCGGTTCACCGTCTCGGGGACGATCCAGTAGTAGACCCAGGTGCCGCGCCGCTCGCAGT